>DASVFC010000752.1:0-3615 GCA_036380235.1 Vicinamibacterales bacterium | reverse complement strand
TAAGCAACTACTGTGCCGCAGCCCGGCAACGACGCTGCGCAGGGGAGCGGCCTCGTCTCGTCGCACTGTTCCTCTGGGAACGTGGTCGCTCTTACACACCGGAGAGTCGTTTCGCACACACATCGCTTGCGATCGATATGTACGGCGTTGGATCGCTCTCCAGCATTTTGAATGCGACGAAACTGAAGCAGGTTCCTTTTTAGCGCGCGCCGGTAACGGACGCGAGACCGTCGCGTGCCGTTTGCGAAAACGGATCGACGGTCAGCGCTTCGGCGAAGTAGCGGCGTGCCCGCTCGCGATTGCCGGCTTGCAGCTCCAGCGTCGCAAGATTCGTGTAAGTGCCGGGGTCGCGCGGGTCGGCCTTGATCGAGTTCTCGAATGCGGTGCGGGCTGCGTCGGCCTGGCCCGTCGACGCCAAACACGCGCCAATGAGGTTATGCGCCTTGGCGTGGTTGGGGTCGATGGCGACCGCGTTGCGTGCCGCGCGCAACGCCATGTCATGACGATTCTGTAAGAAGAAGAGGGAGGCCGCGTAGTAATGCGCCCACGCGTTCTTCGGCGCCTCCGTGATCAGCCGCATGGCCACCGGTTCGAGTCGCTCGGTGTCCCCCACGTCGGACAACACCGACGCCAGTTGTTCGAGCGCCGGAACGTGGCCCGGGTTGGTTTGCAGCACTGTGAAGGGGATGCGGATCGCGTCGTTGACGTTCCCTTGCGAGGCCAGCACGCGGGATAAGGCCAGCTTGGCGGGGATGCGGGCCGGGTCCGACGCCAGCTGAGCGATGAAAGCCTGCGCGTCCTGGATCTGGTTCAAGTTGGCGGCGGCTCGTGCCAGCGCGTCGAGCGCAGTGGGATCGTCCGGATTGGCCTCCAGCGCTTTGCGCAAGTCGGCGTATGCCGGCCGGTTGGCATCGGACTTCAGGAACATCAGCCCGCGATCGCGCCAGTCTGCCGGCGTTGCCGCGGCGAGGGCGGCGCTGACCGCCGCGGGCTTCGGGCTGGCGGCGGCGAGCTCGCGCAACAACGCCGCATTGTCGTCGCGATTGACGCCGAAGATGCTGCGCGGGCCGGAGAATTCGAGTTGCGACTTGTCGTCGGTCTGGATCGGCGCGCCGTTCGCCCACGCCTTCAACGCCTCGCCCTGCGCAACGAACAGCGACGTCAGCGCGAACGGCCGCGTGACCCCGACGTTGGCAAGATCGGTCGCCACGCGCGGCCGCTGCATGGCAGCGGCGATGCCGGCGATGCGCGCGTCGAGCGGCTCGGTGGATCCGAGCAGCAACACATCGGCGTCGCCGACGAGCCACAACGTCCCGTTCGGAAAGACGGACAGGAACGTCGCGACGATCGATCGCAGATCGCTCGTGCTGATGTCATAGGTATGCGCCCACTGGCACAACACGCCGCCCGGTGCCAGCCGCGCGCGCGCACCTTCGAAGAACTGATGCGTGAACAGCGAGGCGATGCCGGCCATCCACGGGTTCGACGGCTCCGACACAATTACGTCATACGATTGCCGACCCAGCATGAGGTGGGTGCGGCCATCACCGACGATCACTCGCGTGCGCGGGTCGGCGAGGGCGGCGTGGTTTTCCGCCTCGAAATATTTCGATGCCTCCACCACCTCCGGCGAGATCTCGAGCACCGTGGCTTCGTCGAGCGGGTGCGTGAGCGCCGAGCCGAGCGTGACGCCGCTGCCAAGACCGAGAATGGCAGCCCGCTTCGGGTTGGGGTGCAGCAGCAACGGCATGTGCGCGAGCAGGCGCTGCGTCAGCATGTCTCCTGCGTTCGACGCATCCACTTTGCCGTCAATGGCCAGCGACGTCGTCCCGGTGAGGCGCCGTACGGCCACCGTCGCTGTCGACCCTTCGCGATACGACAACAGTTCCCCGGCGGTGAGCGCGGTCTGCAGATTTGATCCGCGCATCGCCGGCGCGTATTTGTAGGCGCCGCTCGACAGGAGCGAACGGTCCCACTCGGGCGCCATCGCGATGGCGATAGCGACGCCGGCGGCGAGCGCAAAGCCGAGTCGACGCCGGTTCGTCTTCGCATTCGTGATCAGGATCGCAACGGCCGCGGTCACCAACAACGCGGCGACCGTCCGGATGCTGCCGTGCAAACCGAGACGGGGAATCAGGAAGAAGCCGGACAGCAGCGATCCGAGGATGGCGCCGATGGTGTTGATGGCGTAGATCAAACCGATGTTTTCGGTGACGGATTCCTCGCGTCCCGACGCGACGGCCAGCGCGAAAGGAAAGGCCGCGCCGAAGGCCAGCGTCATCGGCAGAAGCAGGCCGGTGACCAGAAGAATTTCTCGTTGCAGGACGTCGCCGAACTCGTAATTGGGACGCGACACGATGTCGGCGATCGTCAGCAGCGACCAGTCGACGGCCGACGCAGCGGCGAGCGCGAGTGCGGCGCTCAGTAACAACGCCGACGCAAGGCCGAGGCCGGCGTTCACACGACCGGCCAGGCGTGAGGCGATCGCCGCGCCGCCGGCGATGCCGATGATGAAGATCGCCACGACAATGCTGAACGCGTAAGTCGTAGGACCAAGGATCTGCACGAGCAACCGCGTCCACACCACCTGCAGCGTCAACGACGCGAAGCCGCTGATGCCAAGCGCCACGGCGGCGAGCCAGACGCGGCTGCGCTGCGGAGCCGGGATCGCGGGCGTGGGGGAGGAGACTGGTGTGGCCAGCGCTTCGGGTGACGCCTCCTGCATGCGTCGCGCGATCGCGTATGCACCGACGGCGGCTATCACGTTCAACGTGATGCCGACAAACGTAGTGCCGCTCAGGCCGAGTGCCGGGATCAAACCGAAGCCTGCCAGGATCGCGCCGGCGGCTGCGCCCAACGTGTTGGCGGCATACAGCGCGCCGGCATCTTGCGCGGCCGTGGAGGCCCTGCGCACCATCCAGCGCGAAGCGATCGGGAACGTCGCGCCCATGCAGGCCGCCGGCACGCAGAGCAGCAGCACACTGATCGCCAGGCGAAGGAACGCGAACGTCGGGCCGCCATCGCCATCCGCGTACGATGCGGCCAGCAGCGGTTGCACCGCGATCAAGGCGAACGGCATCAGCAGCGCGAGCACACCAATGGCAATTTCCAGCGCCGCGTACAGGCGCAAGGCCCCCGCCGGTGATACGCGCGCCGCGATACGCCCGGCGGCGCCGGCACCGGCGGCGAGGCCGCCCATGAACGCCGCCAGCACCGCGCTCGCCGCGGCAAGGCCGTGCCCGAGATAGAGCGTGAGCAACCGCGTCCAGACAACTTCGTAGATGAGAGCCGCGGCGCCGGACACCGCGAAGAGGATCAGGAACGGACCACGCCGCATTGAGCCCCAGAGTATCAAATCCTCCTCGACGGGCCGGCCGATCGTCTAAAGAGTGTCAAACTGTCCCTTGCGAGATTCGTCACACGTCGATAACGTTCACGCCCATGTAAGCCGTTCACATTCGAGGGGGTGCCTCTTGAGACGTCTGGTTCTCGTGCTGTTGAGTTCCCTGTTCGTGTGTTCCAACGTCGCCTTCGCCCAGCAGGGCACGGCCGATCTGCGCGGCCGCGTCGTCGATCCCCAGGGCGGCGTGCTGCCCGGCGTCAGCATCGTCGTTC
>DASVFC010000751.1:0-6322 GCA_036380235.1 Vicinamibacterales bacterium | reverse complement strand
GGTGGACCGCTTCTATGATCCGCTCACGAGGCTGCTGCGAATGGTCACGGGGTGAGCACGGTAGTTGAAACTTTCAACTTTCAACTTCATATTCACGCCCCCGCCAGGTGGCGATCGAAGAACTGAACCAGCTTGCGATAGAAGTACGCCGCATAGTGCTCTCGTGCGGTCCACGCATGCGTGGCGGCTGGCGCCGTCGCCAGGTCGAAATCCTTGCCCAGCAGCATCAGTCGCTCGGCCAGCGCCATCGTCGTGCGGAAGGGCACCACGTCGTCCATCAGGCCGTGGATGATGAGGAGAGGATCGCGAAGATCGTCGCCAAGGCTCAATGCCGATCCCCGCACGAACGCCTCTGGATGTGACGTGGGTGTCCGCGTGATCGCCACGTCGTCGGGTCCGAACGCATGCGGATCGAGCGCCGGCGCGCCGGCCACACCCGCTGCATAGACCCCAGGCCGTTTCATCAGCGCATGAACCGAGAGCAGGCCGCCGTAGCTGCTGCCCCAGATTCCGATGCGTCGGCCGTCTACATGCGGCATTGCCTTCAGGCCATCGACGACCGCCTGCAAGTCGTCGAGATCCTTACCGCCGTAATCCATTAGAAACGCTTCGCGAAACGCACGCCCGTAACCAACGCTGCCACGCACGTCGACCTGCACGACGATGTAGCCACGTTGCACCAGGAACTGCTGGAGTGTGCCCGTCATGCCGTTCCATCGGTTGCGTACCGTGTTCGAGTACACCGGCCCGAGAATCACGGGATGCCGGCGGCTACGATCGATTGCGGCCGGCTCGAGAACTCTCGCGTGCACCACGAAGCCGTCGGCCGAATTCTTGAAGGTTTCGTAGCGCGGGCGCGCCCATGCGAAGTGGGAGAACTCAGGCAATGGCGAGTGGGTGACCCGCCGCTCCCGGCCTGCCGCGGCGTTCTCCAGCGTCAGCAACTCCGCAGGCGTCACATCGTCGGTCCAGATGGTGGCGAGGTATCGGCCATCTGGCGACGCGATCGGAGCGTGCGTGCCGGCGAGGGCGGTGACGGCGCGGGGCTGACCGCCTCCTGGCGGCGTGCGATAAACCTGTCGTTCGTACGGGTTCTTCTGCGTGCTGGTGAACGTCAGGGTGCCATCAGCGGCGATGTCGACGAGTGAGGTGACATCCCAGTCGCCGGAAGTCAATGCGATCGGTTTGGCCCCGGCCGTCGCCGCATCGATTGCGTACAGGTGATCGCGCTCGGTGATGTCGGCGAGCACGACGATGTGACGGCCATCCGGGTGCCAGCGCGCCGAGTAATCCGGATAGATGCGGGTGGCCCTGTGATCGTGCCATACCGATCTTGGCACCGACTCGCCGGGGTCGAGCACCGACAGCCAGCGGTCGGTGCCGGTATCCGAAACACGATCGATCAACAGCCGCCCGTCGGGCGCCCATTGAAAGTCGCTGATGGCACGGTAGCCGGGAGCCTCGAGCGCGATCGGCCGCAGTTGCCGGGTGGCCACATCAAGCAGGTGCAGGGTGCGTCGTTCGTTTTCGTCACCGGGGTAACCGCGGCGCAGTTCGCTGACGATGGTCTCGGTGCCGAGGAATGACGGGAATGGCACCCGCCGAATGTGGCGGCGATCGACCTGATGCACCGCGATGGATTTGCCGTCTGGGGCCCAGGCGAATGGACTCCAGCTCGCGCCCCACACGCCGGTTCCGATCTCGACATCGGCACGGTTGTAGGTGCCAAGCGCGACGCGCGCGATGCCCGGCACCGCCACCTGCGTCAGGCGCGCCGGGGTGGTGCTCGCATCGAGGGGCCAGAGCCACACGTCGCCGTCGCGCAGGAACGCCAGCCTGGTGCCATCAGGTGACACGGACAAACCGGCCGCTGCGCCACCGAGGTCAAGGCGTGATGGCGCGCCGCCGTCCGCATCGACGCGGAACGTCGCGCCCGCGGAAGTGAAGAGCACGGTGCGGCCATCGCGCAACCACAGGTACTCGCCAACGCCGCTCTGCGCGCGCGCGGCGGCTTGCGCCGCGAGCGCCTCGGTGGAACGCCCGGTTGGGGGCGCCGGACGCGGGTGCGTGCGTTGCAGGTCGGTGAGCCGGCGGAGGCCGGTGCCGTCTGCGGCGACGATCCACAGATCCCGAAACGGCAACCCGCCATCGTTCCATGCGAAGACGAGACGCCGACTGTCGGGAGACCAGGCCGGGGCGGCGGGCGAGGTGCCGGTGATGTTCGGCCGCGCGGTCACCTGCTCCAGCGTCAGCGGTACGACAGATTGCCCCGCAGCAGTTCCGCACAGCACGGCCACCAGCATCGCGATCAACCCGAAGCGCAGTGCACTCGACATGCGCGAATAGTACAACGGCTATACTGACCGCTCGATGATCGAACCTGGCGGTCGCACCAAGCTCGCTCGAGAAATGGGCGTGCTCGGGCTGACGGCGACCGGCGTCTGCGCCATGGTCGGCGCAGGCATCAACATCATTCCGTTCATGATTCAGCGCAACGTGCCGGGCATCGGCCCGTACGTGCTGCCGGCGTTTCTGTTTGCCGCGTTGCCGGCGGTGCTCGCGGGCCTGGCCTACGCCATCCTGTCATCGGCCATGCCTCGCGCCGGCGGCAGCTATGTTTACGCCAGCCGCGGGCTCAGCCCCTATCTCGGCTTCGTCGCCTCGTTCTCGCAGTGGTTTGCACTGTGCATTGCGATCGGCGTCGTCTCGTATGTGCTGGTGCCGTTCATCCGCGATGTCGCGCTGGCCGCGGAATGGCGAAGCACAGCCGCCGCTCTTGAAACCGGCTGGCTGCGGCTGGCGATCTCGATCGGCGTGCTCTGGGCGGCGGTCGCCGCGAATCTGCGCGGCATCGCGTTCTATCAGCGGCTCGTAGTGCCGCTGATGTTCCTGACATTTGCGCTCGGCAGCGTTGTCATTGTCGCGGGCTTCTGGTTCGACGCGAACGACTTCGCCACGACGCTGATGACGCGAGAGGGCCGCGCCATCCCCGAAGTACCCGCCTCGTTCAGGCCGTGGCCGTTCATGTCTGCCGCGGCGGTCCTGTTTGCGTCGTTCATCGGCTTCGACGCGATTGCGCAGGCCGGCGGCGAAGCGCGGCAACCCGGTCGGAATCTGCCGCTGGCGATTGGGCTCGCGGTTGGATCGGTCGCGCTGTTCTACCTGCTGTTCACCGCCGCCGTGTATCACGCCGTACCCTGGCAATTTGTGGCCGACGAGGCGGTGCGGCGCGACGTCACGGCGCCCGGTTTACTTGGCCTCTTGCTTCCGCCATTTTGGACCGTCATCATCGTCTCGGCCGCGGCTGTCGCCCTGGCGAAAGATCTACCGGCAATGCTGCTGGCAACCTCGCGGCTGATGTTCGCGTGGGCGGAGGACGGAATTGTGCCCAAGGGAGTGGCAGCCGTGCACACCAGGTATCGCACGCCACATGTCGCCGTCATCATCAGCGGCCTCATGGCCACGCTGGGCGTGCTTGGCAGCCACTTGGCGGGCGACTTCTTTCTCGGCGTCGACATCCTGGTCACGGCCATGCTTGTGAATTTTTTCCTGATGGCGGTGTCGGTGCTGACGTTGCCTCGAAGGAATGCAATGCTCGCCCGCGCGATCACCGTGCTGCCGAACGCGATGCTGCGCGTGCCCCTCGCCGTCCTCGCGGTCGTGGTGATTGGATGCTTTCTGGTTGTGCACACCATCAAGGATCTGACGTCGCCGGCCGCGGCGTGGTATTTCCGATCGACGTGGCTGTGGGCCGCTGTGATGGCGGCCGGATCGATCATCTACTGGCGTGAGGTTTCGAACCTCAGGGCCGCCGGCGTCGATCTGCAAAGCCGTTTTGCGGCACTGCCGCCAGAGTAAACCGCACCATGCCCGAATCGCTTGGCGTTCCGCGAGTTGAACTTGCCCCTGGCCTGACCATCTCGCGGGTGTTGACGGGATTGTGGCAACTCGCCGACATGGAGCGAGATGGCCGCGCGATCGACCTCGACCATGCGGCCGACGCGATGCGGCCATACGTGACTGCCGGCCTGACGACGTTCGACATGGCCGATCACTATGGGTCCGCGGAACTGGTCGCGGGCCTCTTTCGATCGAAGCACAGCAGCGACGTGCAGTGCCTGACGAAATGGGTGCCGAAGCCCGGCCGCGTCGCCAAGGCGGATGTCCGCGCCGCGGTCGAGCGCGCACTGGAAAGGTTACGCACGCAGTCACTCGACTTGTTGCAGTATCACGCCTGGAACTACGCCGACCCGGGTTGGCTCGAGACCCTCTACGAACTCCAGGAACTGAAGCGCGAGGGGTTGATTCGACACCTCGGCCTGACCAACGTCGACACTGCGCACCTGCGGATGGTCAAGGCGAGCGGCATCGACGTGGTCTCCAACCAGGTGTCGTTCTCTCTGCTCGATCAGCGCGCCGCCGGGCGAATGGCGCCGTATTGCGCCGCCAACGGTGTGCGGCTGCTCGCCTATGGAACCGTGGCCGGCGGTTGGCTGACCGAGCGATGGCTCGGCCGGCCGGAACCGGACTGGGAATCGACGGGCACGTGGTCGATGATGAAGTACGGACGCTTCATGCGCGTTGCCGGCGGGTGGGAGGCTTTGCAGCGGGTGCTGACCGCAGCCAAGCGTGTGGCCGACCGCCACGGTGTGTCGATCGCCAACGTCGCGACGCGCTTCATCCTCGATCAACCAGGTGTCGCCGGCGTGATCGTTGGTGCGCGGCTGGGCGAGCGTGCGCACATCGACGACACATTGCGATTGTTTTCGTTCTCGCTGTCTGACGCAGACCGCGCCGAGATTCGCGCCGTCCTCGACACCCTCCACGCGATTCATGGCGATTGCGGCGACGAGTACCGCACCCCGCCGTTTCTGACGGCGTCGGGCGATCTCAGTCATCACCTGCAGACCATGCCGGCGCCGTATGAGACCGTGACCGGAGCGGACGGGCGCTCGCGCTGCCTGACCGGCACGATATGGGAAACGGTGGCGGGCTTTGCCAGGGCGGTTCGCCACGGCCAGCACATCGTCGTGTCGGGCACAACGGCCACGCTCGGCGATCGCGTGATCGGCGGTCAGGACGCCGCGGCGCAAACCCATTTTGCGATCGACAAGATCGAGGGCGCATTGCAGTCGCTCGGTGCCGCGCTGACCGACGTCATGCGGACCCGTATCTTCGTGCGGCATGTCCGCGACTGGGAGGCGGTCGCGCGCGCACATGGCGAGCGTTTCGCCCGCATCCAGCCGGCCAATACGCTGGTCGGCGCGGAGCTGATCGGCGACGAGTATCTGGTCGAAGTCGAGGCCGAGGCGATCGTCAGCGTATGATGCGGCGATGAGAAATACCTTCGCCGGAACGCGGTTGCGCTATGGCCTGCTTGGCGGACTCGTGTTGCTGGCCGCCTCGTCGATCGGCGCCCAGGCTCCGCCGGCGTCGTATCAACAGCTGCTCGCCGTGTTCACCGAATGGCGCAGCTTCGAGGAACCGCCGCGCCTGAGCGGTGCCGTCCCCGACTACTCGCCGGCGACCAATGCGCGGCGGCTCGAAGCGCTTGGCCGGCTGCAGTCGCGGTTGAAGGCGATCGACCAGAGCGGCTGGTCGATCGCGCAGCAGGTCGATCATCACCTGGTGCGCGCCGAGATGAACGGCATGGAGTACCACCTGCGCGTGCTGCAGCCGTTCGCGCGCGACCCTGCGTACTACGCCTCGATCATCACCGCTGAGAGCGATACGCCGGCCAAGGAAGGGCCGGTGATCCACGGTGCGATCAAGCTCTACGACTATCCGCTGTGGCCGCGCACCGGACTCGATCGCGTTCAGCCTCTGTCGCGCGCTGAATCCGCCGACCTCGCGGCGAAGCTGCGCACCGTTCGGCCGCTGCTCGACGCGGCGCGGCGCAACCTGGCCTCGGGCAATGCGAAGGACCTGTGGGTCGGAAGCGTGCGCGCCTTCGAAGAACAGAGCGAGGCGTTGCGTACACTCGCGGGCCGCGTCGCTGCCGAAGACACGGCGCTGGCGACCGCGACAGCGGAAGCCCGTGCCGCGACCGACAGCTTCGCGGAATGGCTGCGCGGCGAGGCGCCGAAGAAGACGGGCCCGTCCGGCATCGGCAAGGAGCAGTACACCTGGTATCTCCGAAACGTCTTGCTGGTGCCGCTGTCGTGGGATGAAGAGGTCACCATTCTGCGGCGCGAGCTGGCGCGCGCCCACGCGTCGCTGCGGCTTGAAGAGAATCGCAACCGGAACCTGCCGCCGATGCCGGTGGCGAACACGCCCGAGGCGTATGCCGCGATGCAGGAGAAGGCGATCCCGCGATATCTCA
>DASVFC010000750.1:0-3180 GCA_036380235.1 Vicinamibacterales bacterium | reverse complement strand
AGCAACACGATCCATCCGTAATACACCAAACCATTGTAGGGTTGAACCGCAGCCATTGCCGGCGCAGGATTCGGCCAGTAAACATCGCGGTGTGGCCGGACAGTAATCAACGATCAAGCCTTGTTCATCATTGCCGCCGCTCTCGCGATCGTCATCATCGCCGCGCCGACGGCAGCGGCGCAGTCGGCGGTGAGCGAGTGGCCCGAGTTCCGTGGTCCCGGGGGCCAGGGGCATTCTCCCGAGCGTGGATTGCCGCTGCAGTGGGGCGAAGGCAAGAACGTCGCGTGGAAAACGCGCATCGCCGGTCTTGGATGGTCGACGCCGGTCGTCGCCGGCGGGCGCGTGTGGCTGACCACGGCCATCGAACAACGCGGCGTGTCGCTTCGCGTGCTGGCCTTCGACGTGGCAACCGGGCTTGAAGTCGTCAACGTCGAGGCTTTCAACATCCCTTCATCCCGCCGCGAGATCAACCCAAAGAACAGCTGGGCGTCGCCAACGCCGGTGATCGACGGGGATCGCATCTACGTCCACTTCGGCGCCGACGGCACCGCCGCGCTCACCACGTCGGGTGAAATCGTGTGGAAGGCGCGCTTCGAATACCAGTCGCAACACGGTGCGGGCGGATCGCCGATCGTGTATCGCGACCTGCTGATCCTGAACTGCGACGGCAGCGACGCCGCGTTCGTGGTCGCGCTCGACAAGCACACCGGCAAGGTGAAGTGGAAAACGAATCGGGGGATTCCCGCCGACCAGGCCTACACCACGCCGCTCGTGATCCATGCCGCCGATCGCGACCAACTGATCAGCGTCGGCGCCTTCCGCGCTCGCGCTTACGATCCGCTCACCGGCAGGGAGATCTGGCGCGTGCGCTACGATGATGGGTTCTCGAACGTGCCGCGGCCGGTGTTCGCGCATGGGCTGGTGTATATCGCGACAGGGTTCCAGCAACCCTCGCTTCTGGCGGTGCGGCCGGACGGCACGGGCGACGTCACCAGGACGCACATCGCGTGGGTGCTCAAGCGTGGGGCGCCGCTTACACCGTCGCCGATCGTCGTCGGCGATGAGCTTTACGTTGTGACCGATGGCGGCATCGCGAGCTGCGTCGACGCTCGATCCGGGGCCGTCATCTGGCAACAGCGTCTCGGCGGCACATATTCCGCGTCGCCCGTTTTTGCTGATGGCCGAATATACTTTCTGGCCGAGCAAGGCGTGACGACCGTCATCGCGCCCGGCAAAGAGTTTCGAAAGCTGGCAGCCAATACGCTGGATGGCGGCCTGCTCGCTTCAATGGCGATTTCCGGCGGTTCTTTCTTTTTACGGACAGATAGTCACTTGTACAAAGTGGTGGAGACACTTCAATGATGAAACGACGAGTTATTTCCGCCCTGGCGGCGCTGGCCTTCACGATCTCGGCCGGCGCAGCGTTCGCCCAGGGTTCCGGCCAGAAGCCGTTCGAGCCGCAGGTCGGCCAGGCCGGTAAGGACGTGGTGTGGGTGCCGACACCGCAGGCGGTGGTCGACAAGATGCTCGACATGGCCAAGGTGACGAAGAACGACTTCGTGATGGACCTCGGCTCCGGCGACGGCCGCACCGTGATCACCGCCGCCAAGCGCGGCGCCCGTGCCATGGGCATCGAATACAACCCCGACATGGTGGAGCTGTCGGTGCGCAACGCGAAGGAAGCCGGCGTCACCGATCGCGCGACGTTCGAGAAGGCTGACCTCTTCGAGACCGACTTGTCGAAAGCCGACGTGATCACCATGTTCCTGCTGCCGTCCATCAACATGAAGCTGCGGCCGAAAATTCTCGACCTCAAGCCGGGTACGCGCATCGTGTCGAACACGTTCACGATGGAAGACTGGCAGGCCGATGAGACCAACACGGTGACGGACGGCTGCTCGAGCAGCTGGTGCACGGCGCTGCTGTGGATCGTCCCGGCCAAGGTCGCCGGCACCTGGAACACGCCGAACGGCGCGCTGACGCTGACGCAGAACTTCCAGATGCTGTCGGGGACGCTCGGCAGCCAGGCCGTTCAGGGCCGCTTGCTCGGTAACGAGATCACGCTGACCGCCGGCAACACCAAGTACACCGGTGTGGTCGACGGCAACACCATCAAGTTCTCGTCGCCCTCGGCGATGACCGCGACGAAGAAGTAGCTCAATAGACGACGAACGATTGCGGGGGCGACGTCATGCGCACGTTGCCCTCGCGGTCCAGCGCTTCGACCTGCCACTCGTACTGCACGTCGCGTTCGATCGTTCCAGTCTCAGGCGGCGCCACCCGCTGCGCCGTCGTCTCGGTCTGCCATACGACCGTCGTCCCGCGCCGCACGATCACCCGATAGCGATCGGCGCCAAGCGGGCTTTGCCACGAGAACTCGCGCAGCATCTCGGATGCGCCCGCCGGGGCGATCGCCTGCAGCTCTGTGGCGCGGACGGCATTGCCCTCATGTGCCGGTGCGATCGCTGGCCGGCCACCGTCGACGAACGTGAGCGCGATCCCAAGCACTGCGACGGCAGCGAGCGGCAAGGCCCAACGCATCCGGCCCGGTGCCGAACTGGTCGAAGTTGTTGCGAGTTCTTCGGTCACGCTGTCGAATTTATGTCAACCACGCAATAACTGGTCACTGTCCGGCGAATCCCATAATCATTGTCGGCGGCCTTGACACCACCGTGCCGATCCCCGAACCTGAGCGGCAATGCAACGCGCCCCTCGGATCGCCGCCGTCGCGTTCGCGCTTGGGCTGGCATGCGTCCCTGCCGCGGCGCAGCACGATCGGTATCCGGCCCTGGCTGAGGCGCGCTATCCAACGCCGCTCGAGATCACGGCGGTGCAATCGCAGCTGCGCGCTGACGACATCGCGGTGGTCTTCTTTCTCGCTGAACCCAACTCGTTCCGTTGGGTGCTGTCACACGAACACGTCGTGGTCGATGCGATCGCCGGCCGCGGTGCCATCGAGCGCGAGGTGGCGCGCCTGCGCGAGCTGCTGCGCGCGCCGGTGCCAGGAAATGAGGTCAAGACGGTGACGGCGCGACTGGGCGTCATGTTGTTTGACAGGATCGCCACCGCCGACGATCGTCCGCTCGTGGTCGTGCCGCACGGGGCGCTGCACGACATCCCGTTCGAGGTGCTGCAACTGCAGGGACGGATGCTGGTGGAGCGGCATGCGGTGAGTTATGC
>DASVFC010000749.1:0-6852 GCA_036380235.1 Vicinamibacterales bacterium | reverse complement strand
CAGACGACACCGAGAAATACAAGTATCCGGTCAGCCCGCAGAACCCGCCGCAGCAGTACTCGACGCTGCACGGGCTGGTCGGCTCGAAAGACGGTCTGATCTACGTGTCGGATCGCCGCGGCAACCGGATCCAGGTGTTTCGGCAGAGCGGCGAGTACCTGATGGAGGAATTCGTGCGGCCCGAGACCGGTGGATCAGGCAGCGGCTTCAGCCTGCAGTTCTCGCGGGATCCGGATCAGAGCCTGCTCTACTTGATCGACGGCACCAACCAGCGGGTGTGGGTGCTGCGGCGCAAGGACCTCGCGATTCTCGATCGCTTTGGCCGCCCCGGCCGGCAGTCAGGTGAATTCATCCGTGCCCATATGATCGCGATCGACTCGAAGAACCGGATGTATACCGGAGAAGCCGGCAACGGCCGGCGCATCCAGCGCTGGATCCTGAAGGGCACGAAGCCGGCGTCGAGCGTGACTGCCCCACCGCAGTGAGCTATGCTGTGGCGGTTGTCCGACTTTCCAAGTTTGAATGAGGTTTGAATCGATGCGAAATCTACTTGCTTGCACGGCCGTTTTGGCCGCCACCATGTTCGTCGCCGCTCCCGCCCTTGCGCAGGGCCAGGCCAAGCCGCAACCGGGCAGTCCTGAGATCGCCGCCAAGGCCCGGTTCGGCGTGTGGGACAACTCCACCAACCCGAACAACGTCATGACCTATGAGCCGTACGAGAAGGGCGGCATGAAGATCATCGTGAGCGATCCGCGCAAGCCCGAAGCGGCGTGGAGCTATGTGACCTTCTTCGACGGCAAGTTCGCGCCGGTGCACAACCAGGATGGTTCCGAAACGGCGGTCGAAGTGATCGACGCCAAGAGCACGCGCATCTATAACAAGCGCAACGGCGTGGTCAACCAGGTGGTGATCAACACCCTCAACGAGGACAACACGCAGATCAACAACGAGTACATCCGTATGGACAAGGACGGCAAGATCACGGGCGTCACGCACGTGACCTACATCAAGCGCGGCAGCAAGAAATAACGGTTCCGTCCTGCCCGCAATTTAGATGATGGCCGTCATGAATAGTTATATGATGGCCATCATCTATGCCACGCGTATCCCGGGCGCAAGCCGAAGCCAACCATCAGGCGATTGAAGACGCCGCGTCGCGTTTGTTCCGCGAGCGCGGGCTTGACGCCGTCACCGTCGCCGACGTCATGGCCGAGGCCGGCCTGACGCACGGCGGCTTTTACACCCACTACAGCTCGAAGGACGACCTCGCCGCATCGGCGTGCACGGCGGCCTTTGCCTTCGCAGCGGAGAAATGGCGGCGCCGCATCGAGGCCGCACCGTCGGCCGCCGCGGCGCGAGAGGCCATCACCGACGGCTACCTGCGCGACCAGCATTGCGATCCAACCGTCGCCACCTGTCCCACCGCAACGCTCGTCACCGACGTCGCGCGCGCGCACACGTCGCATCCGATTCGCCCGGCCTATGTGGAAGGCGTACGTGACCAGATCAACACGCTCGCCCAGCTGCATGCCTCGGGAGATCCGGCTCGCGACCGCGGCGCCGCCTGCGTCCAGCTGGCAACGATGATGGGCGCGCTGCTGCTCGCCCGCGCAACATACGGCGACCCGTTGTCGGATGAAATCGTCACCGCTGCCCGCAAGCACCTGAAAAAGCGCGGTCGCAAGTGATTCTCAAGCCCCAAGCCGCAAGCCCCAGGCCCCACTACGCATGGGTGATCGCCCTCATCACGTTTGTGGTGATGCTGATCACGGCCGCCGTGCGCGCCACACCCGGGCTTTTCATGGTGCCCCTCGAGGCCGAATTCGGCTGGAGCCGCGCCGTAATCTCGGCGTCGATCGCGGTCAACATCGCGCTGTTCGGATTGATTGGACCGTTCGCCGCGTCGGTGATGGATCGCTGGGGCCTGCGCCGAGTCGTGCTCGGCGCGCTGGCGCTGATGTCGGCGGCGGTGGCGATCTCGACGCGAATGAGCACCGAATGGCAATTCTTCATGCTCTGGGGCGTCGTCGTCGGCGCCGGCACCGGCGTCACCGCGATGGTGCTCGCCGCGGTAATCGCCACGCGATGGTTCGATCAGCGGCGCAGCCTGGTGATGGGCATGCTGTCTGCCGCCAACGCCACCGGTCAGCTCGCCTTCCTGCCGCTGCTTGCCGTCGTCGTTGAAGCGTCGGACTGGCGATCGGCAGCCCTCATCGTTGCCGCAGCCGCTGCCGTGGTGTTCGTGCTGGTGTGGTTCTTCATGCGCGATCGGCCGTCGGACATCGGCCTCGCACCGTATGGTCGCCCGATAGATGCACCGGCGCCCGCGCCGGTTGCGTCGATGCCGCCGCTCAAGGCGCTGGCCGTCGCGTCACGCACGCGCGCGTTCTGGCTGCTGGCCGGCACCTTCTTCATCTGCGGCGCCAGCACGAACGGCTTGATCGGCACCCACCTGATTTCCGCCTGCCACGACGTCGGCATTCCCGCCATGCGCTCGACGCAGCTGCTCGCGTTGATGGGCATCTTCGACATTCTCGGCACGACCGCTTCAGGGTGGCTCACCGATCGTTATTCGGCGCGTCATCTGTTGTTCGCGTATTACTCGCTGCGCGGTCTCTCGCTCCTCTTTCTCCCGGCCACGTTGCTCGAAGGCGGCATGGGTCTCGGCGTGTTTGCGGTGTTCTACGGTCTCGACTGGATTGCCACGGTACCGCCGACGGTGAAGCTCACCACGGAAGCGTTCGGACGCGAGAACACCGGCGTCATCTACGGGTGGATTGGCGCCAGCCATCAGCTCGGCGCGTCGATGGCCGCCTTTGGTGCCGGCGCGATTCGTACCGCCCTGGGTGACTATCAGTTGGCGTTTCATATCGCGGGCGTGCTGTGCCTGATTGCGGGCGCGTCGTTCGTGATCGTCGGCCGTCAGTCGTTGCGCTCCACGGCGGCGCCAGCCACTCCGCAAGTCGCGACATCCTGATCGCGTTCGAGGACGCCTCCCACGTCCCTCTGTCACCAACAAAGGCCAGATTTGCCCGGCATGTCACTTGCTTCATCCGCCGTCAGCCAGCGCCATCGGAAGGAAGGCGTCCGTGAAGCGCATCAAGAATGTGATCATCGCTGTATTGCTGGCATCATTCGCAGGCGCGAGTCCGGCGATGGCAATGGAGCAGCGCCGCGATCGGGATCGGGACCGCGACCGTTGGCAAGACCGATGGGAACAGCGGCGGGAAGAACGGCGCCGAGACGAACGCCGGCGCGAAGCCCGGCGCGAGTGGCGTGAAGAACGCCGCGAAGCTTACCAGGACGGTTACCGCGAGGGTTTTTGGGACGCGGCGCGCTATTACCGCCGTGACGATCGCCGCTACCGTCCCTACCGCATGACCCGCAACGATCGCCTTTATCGCGGCTCAGACAACCGCTATTACTGCCGCCGCGACGACGGCACCACTGGCTTGATTGTCGGCGGCGTTGCCGGCGCGGTCCTCGGCAACGTCATCGCTCCCGGTGGGTCGAAGGTGCTGGGCAGCATCATTGGCGGCGGCGCCGGCGCGCTAATCGGACGCGCCATCGACGACGGCGACATTCAATGTCGGTGAGGTGAGGGCGGACGCGATCGTCTCGCCTCCGCTGCCTTCATGGCGTCAACGTCGTGCGCACTTGCATGCGGTCTTCGGTGGCGCGGCTGAAGAAGTCACCAAATTGCTCGCGGATCCGCGACAGCTTGTTGAGGTCCTGCTGCTCCTGCAGCGGTGTTGCCGTGCGCACGTAGATGAATGCCTGCCGGTGCAGCCGCCGTGAGGACGCGGCCGACGGCAGCCGCGGCCCCATCGCGTCGATCACATCCTGGATCGCAACGTCGCGGCGGGTGCCATTGAAGGTGACATTCGAAATCGTTCCGTCTTCACGATCGTAGGCGGCGATCGGCGCGTCGACGTAAAACCAGCGCGGCACTTCGCTGGCGTCGGCCAGGCCCATGGCATAGAGATCGAGCCGGCTGTATCGTTCCGGCGCCAGCCGCGTGCGGAACGTGCCGCCGCCTTGATCCTCGATCTCATTGCCTTCCATCACCGAGCCATCGGAATCCATGAAGAAGCTCCAATGCGCGCGCTGCCGGCCAAGCAGCGCCTCGGACATTTCGCGGTTGTGGTCGATGAATGCGAGCCGCGTCAGCCAGCGGTGACCGGTCTCGTGCGCGAGGATGCCGAGCGTGCTGCTGTCGTTGAAGAATCGCCCGGCCGGGCCGGCGGGATACTTCGACACGCGGTCCATGTTGACGATGCTTTCGAGTGCGCCGGCGCTGCCGAAGCGCGAGGACAGATCGAGGATGTCGAGACCAAGGCCGGTGATCGAATTCTTCACCGTGGTCTCGAACGCAAACGCATCGTTCATCACCGGCGAGTCGGTCCAGAACACGAGCTGGTCGTAATCATCGCGGTGCGTGGCGTAGAAGCGTCTCGCCGCCGCCACCAGATCAAGTGAAGACGAGGAGACGAAGCGCTCGCCGAACGCCACCGGCGCCGCCGGCGGGTCGGCGGCGGCGCGAAGGTCGAGGTTGGTGAATTGTTCGGTGTTGCCCGGCGACAGTGCGACGATGCCGTCGGTCAGGCTCGAGCCGCCGAAACGAAACTCGATCGCGCCGGTCGGGAACATCGTCGCCTGCACCGTCATGGTTTGCGGCATGCCGAAGGCCGGCACCGCGCACCAAGTGAAGCTCATCGCCTCGGCGGTGTTGCTGACAAATACGCCGCCGCTCACCGAGGGATCGAGGTCGGCGAAGAACGGCGCGATGCGCGGCTGGCCGGTCGACAGGCGCGTAATCCCACGCTCGGTCGACTCGTTGTCGCCGGCTTCGAAAGTCACGTTGCCATCGGAGTTGACGAACACCGCCGAGACCCGGCGCCCGTAAAAGTCGAACGCAAACGCGGGCGTGAAGGGCGTCGACGAGTCGTCATCCGAAAGGTTCAAACCGCGGCCGAGCGACGCCCGAAATTGAGCGTCGATGCTGGTCACGATGTAACTACCGCCCGCCGGCTCGAAGCGGAGTCCGGTATTCGAGAGGTCGAACAGGTTCGGCTGGATGATCAGATCGCCGTTGTTGTCTTCGAGGATGGCGATGTTGTTCTCATCGCGATCGGCGAGCGGCCGCGCCGCTTGCGCGGTGGACCGCACACGTCCCTGGGCCGCCGCGGATTGATGCAACAGATCGCGCGGGTCGCGCGAATCGTTGCCCAAGGGGCCGTACTTTTGCGGCCGATCTGGGCGGACGCGCATGGCCGTAGCCGGGTTCTGCCCCAACGCCGCCTGGCACGGATCCGCGGCTTGCGACAGGCCCGGAACGGGCGAAGCAGTGAATCCGGCAAGCAGCGCGAGTGCGATGATGAAGAGCCGTCGCATGAGCAGGCGACCATCTTATCGTCACCGCGCGGCGCCGCCTTATTTCGAGCTAGAACGGTACGAGACGGTGCTCGACGGCGAAGCGGACCAACTCGGCCGTTGACTGCACGTTCAGGGACTGCATCAGCTTCTGCTTGATGGCGACGATGGTGCGCGGCGAAAGCCCCAGGGTGGCCGCCACCTCCTTGGCGCGCAGACCGCGCACGATCAGCCGCAGCACCTCGCGCTGCTGCGGCGTCAAGGCGACGCGCTCCGGGTCGGCGGTGCCGATCATCAAGGTGACGATCTCCTTGGTCATGCTCGCGGCCATGTAGACTTGCCCGTTCAGCACCGTTTCCAGCGCGATCAGCAGTTCTTCCCCGCTCGACTCCTTCAGCACGAACCCGAGGGCGCCGGCGCGCAACGCCTCCACGGCGAGCGCCGGATCGGCAAACATCGTCAGCACGATGACCCGCGATTTCACGTCGTGGGCCTTCAGCTGGCGGATTGCTTCCAGGCCGCTGACGCCCGGCATCGAGATGTCGAGTACGACGACGTCGGGCCGCAGACGACGGCACGCCTCGAGCACCAGGCTGCCGTCGTTGACGGTCTCCGCGATCTCGAAGCGATCGCTCAACAGCTTGATCAATCCTTCGGCGACCATCTTGTGATCGTCGGCCAGCAGCACGGTTGGTTTGTTCATGACACTTTCCCTGTCCGATGCGTTCGCAGCACGTCGGCGCGGCCGGCGCCCTGCACATGCGGGAGTGGCGGCGCCGGCACGCGGACGCGAATGGTGGTGCCGTGCCACGGGCGCGAGGTGATCGACAAGCGGCCGCGTGCCAGGTGCACGCGCTCCTCGATGCTGATGAGCCCGAGACCGCTGCTGCGCCCGGCGGCCTCGACGTCGAAGCCTTTTCCGTCATCCGCCACGATCAGCTCGACGTCGTCATCGATGCGTGACAGCGACACGTTGAGACGCCGCGCTTCGCCATGGACGGCGCCGTTGCGCAACGCCTCCTGGACGATACGAAACAGGACCAGCGACACATCCTGCGACAGGGCGGCGGTGTCGGTGCTGACGTCAAGGCTTACCTGAACGTCGAATCGGTTCTCGACGTCGATGCAATGCGCGCGAAGCGCGGCTGCGAGGCCAAGCACGCGAAGCGTGGCGGGATGCAGGTCCTGCGACAGCCGACGGACCCGATCGACCACATCGAGCGTCTGATCCTTGATTCGTGTCAGCGTGTCCTGCGTGATCACGTCATGCGCTGCCGGCGAAGCGGCCTTGATGCTGCCGACGCCGATCGCGATTGCGACCAGTTCCTGGCAGACATCGTCATGCAAGTCGCGAGCGATCGACGTGCGCGTCGACTCCTGCGCGTCGATCAACTGGCCGGTGAGGCGTCGAATACGTTCGAAGCTGGATCGCAGTGTCGCTTCACGCGTGCGAATGCCGTGTTCCGCCCGGCGTCGCTG
>DASVFC010000748.1:0-2771 GCA_036380235.1 Vicinamibacterales bacterium | reverse complement strand
GATCACCGGATTCTTGTTCGGACGGTTCTCGAGAATGGCGAATCCGATCGGCGAGCTGAACTGGCCCAGGTCAACCCGCAATGCTGTCGGCCCGCGTCGCTCGTAGCGGACTGCGAGCTCGTACATCTGCGTTTGCCATTGGCCGTCGAACGACCGGCGGAACACCACGGGGCGCACCCGAACATCAAGGTTGTCGTTGAGGCGGATGGCCGCAAACGCATCAAACCACGCCGTCGGCTTGCGCGTCACTTCCGATCCGGAGCCGCCATCCGCGGCCGCTACGACGTCAAGCGCCAGCCGCGAAGTTTGCGCGTCGGATACTGCGGGCGCGGTGGCCATGACGATGACCACGGCCGCGGCAACAAGCCAGTTCATGCCGATCGTGCGCGACGAGGCGCCCATTGAAATGGGACCGCTGCCTGTGGCGCGCCGGCCCCGACCAGCCGCGGCAATGCCGCGATCAAGGCCTCGACCGACGGGCCGTCGAAGTCGGTGCCGCTGCACTTGCGCAGCTCGCCGATCGCCTCCACGGGAATGCGGCCGGAGCGATAGGCGCGGGCACTGGTCATCGCGTCGAACGCATCGGCGACGTGCACGATCCGAGCAGCGAGCGGTATCTCGTCGCCGCGCAAGCCGTACGGGTAGCCGAGGCCGTCAGGCCGCTCGTGGTGCAGCTCGACGATCGGGATGTGCGGCGCGAGAAACGGAATGCTGCGCAGGATGCGCGCGCCAGCCACTGGATGCGTCTTGATCGATTCGAATTCCGCGGCGCTCAACGCGCCGGGCTTCTGCAGGATCTCATCGGGCACGCCGATCTTGCCGATGTCATGCAGCAGTGCGCCTAGCCGCAATGTTTCCAGTTGTTCGGCATCGAGCTGCAGCTCCTCGCCGATGGCGACCGCAAAACGGCTGACCCGTTCGGAGTGGCCCGCGGTATACGGATCGCGCGCGTCGAGCGCGGCCGCAAGCGCGCGCACCGCGCCGAGATACGTCGCCTCGGCATCGGCCTCCGCCGCGGATACCGACGCCATCAACGCGTTGAAGGTGAAGGTGAGTTGATCGAGCTCGCGGCTTTCGCCGCTCAACGGCACCGGCTTGTGCGCGTGTCCCGCCGCCGTCATCGTCGACAACGATTTCGACAAGTGATCGATGGGCAGTGTCAACGTGCGCGCCAGCCATATGCTGCCGATGGCCGCCAGCACCATGGCGCCAAGTGCGACCCAGCCGAGAGACTGCAATGCCGCGGCCGTTTGCGTGGAAGCGGCAGCGTCGACCGACGCCAGTGCGAGGAAGGTCACGCCATCGAGGCGCGACAGCGGTTGAATGGCCCACGATTCGCCCGCGAGCGCGGTGATCTGTGTCCCCGGCCCGTTGACATCGCCGATGCGGGCGAGATCGATTGCCGCCGGGCCCGCCAAGGTGGTGGCGAGCACCCCCGTCTTCGAGAGAATCGCGGCATGACCGCGCGACAAGTCCGCAAGCTCGCGCGCGTAATCGGCGTCAAGCGCGGTGCCGAGCTCGAGCGTTCCGATCGTATCGTCGCCAAGCTGTAGCGGCACCGAGATGACGTGATACATCGCGTCGGCGACGAGCGTGGTCCGATCGGAAATTGCCGGCGCGGCGCGCCGCCCGAGCGCCTGCCCGCGTGCCCAGGCGCCTGCGAGCGGCCCACTGCTGGCAACAACGCGCCCGTCGGCATCAGACACCGCAAGCACGTCGGCCGCGAACCGATTCGCGATCTTGTCGGTTTCGCGCTGTAACGTCGCCAGCAGCTCGTTTTCGGTTCGCGCGTTCGCCGTCGCGCGCTCGGTCAGCCAGACGTCGAGTGCCGCCTTCAACGTGGGATTCTCGGCGAGCGTGGCTACAGCGGCACGCACATCCTGCTGACGCCGTGCCTCGACGAGGGTGAACACTTGTTGCGCCGCGGCGAGATTGCCGGCAACGGATTGCCGCACCTGCTCGCGCACGCGAAGGCTGAGCACCGCAAACACCGCGACCAGCACCACCGCTACCGTCAGAAACGAAGTCACCAGGGCCCGCGTGACCATGCGTGGTGCCTTCACTTTGCAGGCTCCAGGACCGGCAGCGTGAAGTTCACCTCAGTCGCCTGCCCGGGTCGAATCGTCACCCGATCTCGCCGCTCGCCGATGCGCTCGTGCCACGCCACGACGGTGTGCTCTCCGGCGGGCACGTCGGCGATTGCAAAGACGCCCTGCTCGTCAGGAACCGTGAACCACGGATGATCGAACACACGCACCACCGCGCTCATGTGCGAATGCAGTTCGCAGAACACCTTGACGATGCCGGGACGCGAGAACGTGCGCGATCGGGTCACGCCGGAGGCATAGCGCCCGAGGTTGAAACTCGCTCCGCGTGACAGCGAGAAGACGTTGTGGAAGAACGGATCGTCATTCGGGAACGCGACCGAGGAGCCCGCGGTCACCGCGACCAGGTGCGGGACGAACTGCTCGTCCTTCTGCGCGATGGAGGTCTTCATCGCTGATGGACTGACGGGCGGCGAGATCCCTTCGAAGTAAATGACGACGTTCTTCGCTTCGGGCAGCGGTTTCGCGCGTGGCGACACGGATCGTCCGTCGTAAGCGGATGCATTCGACCGCGCCGGTGCCGGCGTCAGGGTGACGCGGCCCGTCAGGCGTCCCGATGGATTCTGGCCGGCGTCTGGTGACACAGGCGGCGTCACTACAAGCGCGACCGCAGCCAGCAGCGCGAAACCCGCAGGCTGTGTCATGGCTGGCGCGCGGGTCCGTAAA
>DASVFC010000747.1:0-4030 GCA_036380235.1 Vicinamibacterales bacterium | reverse complement strand
GGTGACGACGGCGCGATCGCGGAAGTCGGTGCGGCCGGCGATGTCGCGCTCCTTGACGGCGGTGCCGATGCGCTTGGCTTCGGCAATCGCCTCGCCACTGTGCTCGTCCGGGATGTTGTGCTTGCGGAGGATGATCTCGGTGTCGACGCCAGGGTCGTTGATGTCGCCGAGCACTTCGATGATGCGGCCCGCCGGCCCACGGGTGGGCGTCGGCCAGCGCGTCACTTCAACGGTGACCATTTCTCCGGGTTCTGCGTCCCGCGTCTCGCCGCGCGGGATGACGATATCCATCGTCAGGCGTTTGTCGAACGGGGCAACGAAGCCGAGTCCCGAGGCGTCGACCTCGAACCGGCCGACCACGGTGGTAGCGCCGCGTTCGAGCACCTGGACGATCTTCCCTTCGGCGCGTCCGTCTTCGCGATAACGCTCGATGCGCACCACCACGCGATCGCCGTGCAGCCCTTCCTTCATGTTGTGGGCCGCGATGTAAATGTCCTTCTTCAACCCCTCGACGGGACGCTCGGGCGCGACGAAGCCGATGCCTGATGAATGGCCATCAAGCTTGCCGACGACGAGGTCCATACGGTCCGGCAGCCCGACCCGGTTGCCTTTGATTTCAATGAGCGACCCGTCATTGACGAGGTTGCGGAGGTTGCGCTTGAACGCGACGCGTTCATCTCGCGGGATCCGCAGCACGCGCAACAACTCGCGCGGCGTGGCGGGGTGCGGCACGCGCTCGCGCATGCGGCGAAGCAAGTCTTCCTTAGTCAATCAATATCACCTGTAGATCACCGACGTTGGTGTCGGTGCGCCCCAGTCGGACCACGTCGTCCAGCCGGGCAAAGAACGCCAGCGAGTCGTTCACTGCAAGAAAGCTGCCCGGCGGCTCGAGCCCCAGGGCCGAGGCGCGGGCCATCGTCGTGGAATCGACAATACCGCCGGCAACCGCTGATGAGCCGTCGATGCCGTCGGTGCCGACGCTGGCCATCACCGCGGATGTCGAGTGTGCCACCGCCTCGGCAATGGCGAGCGCGAACTCGAGATTGCGTCCGCCGCGGCCCTTGCCGGTCACGCGGACCGTGGTTTCGCCGCTTGAAATCACGCACGCAGGTTTGTTAGCGGCACCGGCTGCGTCGCGCACCCGGGCCAGCCAACGCGGCGCCACGTCGCGGGCCTCGCCGGTCACGGCTTCGGTCAAAACGATCGGGTGATAGCCGCGTTCGAATGCCGCCTGCTTGGCGCCGGCCATGGCGTCCATGCGGCTGCCGATCACCAACCCCTGCGCGCGCTTCATCGACGCGTCGCCGGGCTTTGGCGTATCGGCGATACGTCCGGCCACTCCAAGCTCGAGCACGTGGCGAACTTCCGACAAATGCGCGTCGCCGCCGAACCGTTCCAGCATCGCCGCCGCATCTGCCCACGTCGTGGCATCGGGGACGCCGGGCCCGGATCCGATCGCATTCAGGTCATCTCCCACAACGTCGGAGATGGCCAGCGTGATCGTGGTGCCCACACATGCCGCCGCCAGTCGACCGCCTTTGACGTTCGACAAGTGGCGGCGCACCGTGTTCAGCGACTGGATGTCAGCGCCGGACTCCATCATGAGGCGCGTCGTGGCGATCTTGTCGGCCAGCGTGATGCCCTCAATGGGCGCGGCCATCAGCGCCGAGGCGCCACCAGACAACAAGATCACGAGCACGTCGCCCGAATGCGCGGTTTGCGCGACGGCGAGGGCGCGATGGCCGGCATGCTCGCTGCGAGCGTCCGGAAACGGATGGCTGGATTCGATCCACTCGACGTCCGTCGGCAGGTCCGGATGCAGATGGGTGCCGATGACGAGCGCGTGCCGCACCTGAAGGTGCTTCAGGCGAAGGAACGCGGCGGCCATGGCAGCGGCCGCCTTGCCAGCAGCAATGACGTACACCGGGCGCGACAGCAGTTCGTCGGCGATGGGTAACCGCAACGCGCGATCGATCACACGTCGGGCGCTAACGGCGTCGACGCCGGCGCGAACGATCTCGAGGCAATCGGTTTTGAGTTGTGCGAGCGGGTAAATCAGTGGAGTTTGTGAATATCCGACCAGCCTGAAAGGTTGGTCACAATATCGAACTCTCGGAGTAGCTTGGCGACTTTCTGTTCGGCGTTTTCGTCTGCGGAGAGCCGATCGAGGTCGGCGATGATTTTGAGGAGGGCGGCTTCAGCGCTTTGGATGGCCTGGGGGCTGTAATACTCCCGTTGGGCCTGCAGGCATTTATGGTGTTTCAGGAATTCTTCGCGATAGAAATCGGTCAATGCAGAAACGCTCGGCGGCGTTGCGCTATCCAACAAAAAGCCCGGAGTGCGGGTTCTTGCTCGCGGCATATTGGGTTAACAGCAGTGTAAAAGTTCGTCTCCGCGCTGTCAACGGTGTGCTGCGCGGGAAGCCAGCGTGCCGGCCGCCGCCCCAACGACAATTCCGCCAATCAACATCAGGGCCATCTCCCCATAGCCGAGGAAGCGCACCGGCTGGTACTGCCCGGCGAAGTAATACAGTACGGCCACGACCATCAGGGCTACAGCCGCTCCGATTCCGCCCAGCAAGAGCCCCTCGAAAACAAAGGGACCGCGGATGTAACTGAAGGGCGCACCGACGAGGGCCATGATCTCCAGCTCATCACGCCGCGCATAGAGCGACAGCCGTACCACGGCGCCGACCGTAAACGCCGCGCCGAGCATGAGGATGCCGGCCACCACGGCGCCCGCGAGGCGGGCGCTGGATACGACGCCCAGTAACCGGGCCAGCCAGGTGCGATCGAACTGTACGTCCGCCACCCCGCTCTTCTGTGCCACGTCTTTCGCTAACGTTTCGGCGCTGGTCGTGCTGTCGCCGCCTGCCCGTAATCGCACTTCGAGCGCCGATGGAAATGGATTTTGCGACAGCGAACCGGTCACGTCTGCGAGTTCTGGAAAGTCCGTTCGAAAGCGCTGCAGTGCATGCTCCTTGGACACAAACTCCACCGCCGCCACTTCCGGCCGCGCCCGCAGGAACTGCTCGACCGCCACGCGATCCGCATCCGCCGCCGTCTCCTGCAAGTAGACCGAGATCTCCGCCGCCTCTAACCAGCGATCCAGCACGTCCTGCACGTTGACGGAGATCAACAGGAAGCCGCCGAGGGTGATGAACGCGATTGCGATCGTTCCGATTGAGATGAGCGCCGACCGTCCGGAGCGGCGCAGGCTGGCGATCGCCTCGTCGAATGCGTAACTGATGACGATCACAGCAGCGGCTCCGTTGACGATGGTGCCGGGGCGCTGCCGGGAATGCGACCGTGATCGAGCGGGATCACGCGTCGGCCAACCCACTTGATCAACTCGCGGTCGTGGGTCGCCACGAGCACGGTGGTGCCGCCGGCGTTGATCTCGCGGAACAAGTTCATGATCTCGATCGACAAGTCGGGATCGAGGTTGCCGGTCGGTTCATCGGCGAGCATGATGTGCGGTTCGTTGACGAGCGCGCGCGCAATCGCGACGCGCTGCTGCTCGCCGCCCGACAGCTCCAACGGATACGCGTTATGCCGATGCTGCAGGCCAACCCACTTCAAGACCTGGTAGGTGCGGCGCCGCTGCTGCTCGACCGGCTGGCCGAGCACGCGCAGCACGAACGCGACGTTCTCGAACACGGTCTTCGTGGGAATAAGTTTGAAGTCCTGGAAAACGAACCCGACGGTGCGGCGATAGGCCTGGATCTCATTCGGTGTGAGCGTCGACAGATCCCGATCGCCGACCACCACGTGGCCCGAGGTGGGCCGTTCCTGCAGCAGCAACAATCGCAACAGCGTGCTCTTGCCGGCGCCACTCGGTCCCGTCAGGAAGACGAACTCCCCTTTTTCGACTTTCAGCGTGAGGTCTTGAAGGGCGTATTCCTCGCGGCCATATGCCTTCGACACGCCAATGGTTTCGATCACGGGCGGTAGTCTACTAGCTTCAGGCGCACGCGGCCGAACCCGGCGGTGATGTCGGCCGCGATCGGGACGCGGCGTGCGTCGGCGGT
>DASVFC010000746.1:0-7130 GCA_036380235.1 Vicinamibacterales bacterium | reverse complement strand
GCTTCCTGCGCTCGACGGTGGCGTTCGAAAACGACGATCATCGTCGTCGTTACCTGTATCGGATCGCGACCAACCTCATTCACGATCATCGTCGCCGTCCGCGCGTCGAAGTCGAGGCGTCACCAGCCGCTGACGCTCTGCCCGCGTTCAGCGATCCGCATGTCGCCGAGCGCGCCGCGCGCCGCATCGATCTCCAGCGCGCGATGGCGCGCCTCACGGCGCGCGAGCGCAGCATGCTATGGCTCGCCTATGCCCTCGGCTGGTCGCACGAGGAGATCGCCGAATCGATCGGCGTCAAGACCGGCAGCATGAAACCGATGCTGCACCGCGCTCGCCGCCGGCTGGCGAGCCTGTTGAACAACGGAGGCCGATCGTGAACGGCGTGGAATGCGTGCACGAACCCGTGGTCGTCGAGGCCGTCCTGACCGGCGCCTGGCCGTCGCGATGCGATCCGTCGCTGCTCGCTCACGCCGACTCATGCGCGGTGTGCAAGGAGGCGGTGGCGATCACAGCCCTGATCCATGACGATAGCGAGCGCTCGCGCTATGACGTCCAGGTGCCGGCAGCCGGCCAGATATGGTGGCGCTCCGCGATCCGCGCGCGGATGGAATCGAGCGAGGCGGCGATGCGACCGATGACGGTGATGCACGCCGTCACGGCAGCAATTGCGCTCGGCGTACTGCTGGCGATCGGCACGCTGGCGTGGCCGATGCTCGCGCCCTGGGGTGATCGCGCATGGGCCTTTGCGGTGACGTTCTTCCCGAATTCGGAGGTGGCGACATCGCTTGCCTGGGGATTGCGTCAGAGCGCGTTGCTCGCACTGCTCGGCGCGGCGCTGCTCCTGGTGGCGCCGCTGCTTGCGATCTACGTCGCGCTGTCGCGCGAGTAGCTACGAGCAGCCGGTCGGCCGGGGCGGCTCGGCGGGCGCATCCACGCGATGCGCGCAGTAGCGGTAATTCGCACCGAACTTGTCCTGCACTTCCCACGATTGCGGACAGTGCGGCCAGAACTGCACTTCTTCCAGTATTTCGTTCGCTCGTCTCACCGCATCCTTGAGATCGAGCAACGTCGGCTGAAAGTGATGACCGAGGGGCGCCTCGCTTTGAAAGTTCGGTGGACCCACCGCGGTACACGACGCGATACGCGGCACCAGGCCGTCCGCCTCCGCAACGACCACGTTCACCGCGTTCGCGCCGAAAGCCCTGTAGCCAACGCGTGCAAACCGGATCACTTTACCTTCCGGTAATTCGATCGTTGCCGTCAACGCGTCGTTAGCGAGCACCGCGAAACCTTCGCGATTGACGCGCGAAGACTTCAGCTCGGCGGCTTTGCTGATTTGGTCGCCCGCGAATTCCACCTCGCGATTCGCGGGCAGGTCACAGCCTGCCAGCATCAACGCACCTAGTGCACTCAGGGCACTCCGGTTCTTTACCACCGGCCAGACGCTCCTCCCCCTCCTGACGATCCACCGCCAAAACTGCTTGACGAACCAGACGAAGAGCCCGAAGACGACGATGAGGACGAAGAGCCCATCGTCCATCCGGAGCCGCTGCCTCCCTTGCCGCCGCCAGAATCACGAAAGGCATCGCGCACGCCCTTCCTGCCACCGAAGCGGTATCCCATCGCCAGCATGAAAATCGCCCACGGCAGCAGCGTGAGCATCGCCAGCATGCCGAGAAACGCCAGCGACATCAGCAGCGGCATGCCGCCGAAGAACGAACCGAACAGCACCGGGAAGATCGTCTTGGTCCGCACGCCGACGCCCACCATGCCGGCGCCGATGGTCACGAATAGACCAAAGAACGGAATCATCAACCATTCGGGGAAATCTTCGTTGTCCGGCAGGCCGGCGTCGTTGAGCCGCGCGATTTCCTCGGCCGATAGCACCTGGTGTTTCTCGACGATGTCGATGACGCGAGTCACGCCGTCGCGGATGCCGGCGTTGTAATCGTTGTCGCGGAAGCGCGGGATGAATTGGTCACGGATCACTTCGCCGGCCAGGCCATCGGGCAGCACGCCCTCGAGGCCGTAACCAACCTCGATGCGCATCTCGCGTTCGTTCGGCGCCACGAGCACGAGCACGCCGTTGTCGCTCTTCGCCTGGCCGATGCCCCATTCCTTGAACAATCGAACGGCGTAGTCTTCCACCGGCGTACCGCCAAGCGACGGCACCGTCACGACGGCGATCTCCGACGTCGTTTTCTGCTCGAGCTCATCGAGACGCCGGTCGAGATCGGCCTCGGTCGACGCGTCGATCACGTTGGCCAGATCGGCAATCCGGCCGGCCGGCTTCGGCAATGTCTGCGCTGCAACCGCGCTCCACCCGATCAACAGCACGCACGCGGCACGGGCAATAAATGTCATTTATCTAGTCGGCGTCCAATCTGTGTTTGATCGGTGGCCTGAACGGCCACAGGAATTGACGAACGTATCCGTCCGGCGGCGGTTCCCCCGCGCCGATGCCGTAGGCAGCCGGCCACCGGTTTGGCATATGCGCGGTGCCGAACAGCAAGTCGATCACCGGCAGGTGCACGGCAAAGTTCTTGTCGATTGCTTCCTGCTCGGCGGCATGGTGCCAGTGATGAAACTGCGGCGTGGCGACCAGGTACCTTAGCGGCCCGAACTCGAAGCGCACGTTCGCATGGATGAACGTTGCTTGTGCGCTCACCACCACGAGATACGCGAACAGCGGCCCATCCGCAAAACCGAGCAGGTAAATCGGCACATAGGTCAGCCCACGGGTGATCGCCACGTCCACGAGGTGCAGCCGCGATCCGGCCAGCCAATCCATCTGGTCGGCTGAATGGTGAATGGCGTGGAACCGCCACAGCGCCGGCACCGCGTGAAACGCGCGATGCACCCAATACTGCGTCACGTCGGCGACAACGATCAGCAGGACGAACTGCACGATACCGGGCAGGCTGCGAATCATCTGCTGCACGCCCGGAATGACGGCCCAGTCGAACAGCACCATGGCCGGCTTCAACGTCAGGATTGTCGTCAACTGCACGAGCAACGCGCTGACGAAGAAGTAGGTGAGGTCGGTGCGCCAGCTTGGGCGGAAGATTCCCTGCTCCGGCAACCGCGCGAACAGGCGCTCGAGCGGGATGAAAATCACCGAGTAGACGATCAGGTTCAGCAGGAACCAGTCGAGGCCAAGGAACGGGCCCTGCTGCAGCTCGCCTTCCACCGGCACGCGCGAACCGCCCATAACCGCGGCGATCAACGTGCAGACCACGCCGATGGTGCCGAGCAGCTTGTTGCGCCGGAGCGACAAGCTAATCGTGCCGAGCACGAACGCGCCGACCAGCACCAGATGCAGCAGGCCGCGCACCCACGGCACCGGATACAGCGCCCGAGCCTCAGGCGTAGTCAACAGTTCCGGGAAGTGAAAGCACAGGACAGCACCAAGGCCGATCAGGCCAAGGGCGGCGGACATCACGCCGCTCACCCATCCAGAGCCGAACGTGGTCGGTTCGATCGTGCGGAGCGAGTACGTGGCCATCAGCGGGGCGTTACAAATGGAGACGACACGGTCCAGCTAATAGTAGCCGCATCCATTACAATGTGACGGTTCAGGAGTTCTCAAAATGCATCGTTCGACCCGATTCACTATTTATCTAGGCAGCGCATCGCTTGCCGCGTTCGTGTTCTCACTCACCACGCTGAGCGCAGGCCAAGGCGGCCAGGCGCCCGCACCGGCGCCAGGCACGCCGCCGAAGCCGCTGGTGCCCGTTGCAGCGAGCTCCGTCGTCAAGAACCCGGACCCATACGTCGGCGAATACGTCACGCTGACGGCGACCGTGGAATCGAACTTGTCGAAGACCGGTTTCTCGGTCGATCAGGACAAGAGCAAGTCGACGGGACAGGAAGTGCTGGTCATCGCGCCGACGCTGCAGAAGCCGGCGGACGCGAATGCGTACGTCACCGTGATCGGCCAGTTGATCAAGTTCGAACCGGCGGAAGTCGAGAAGAACCTGAAGGGTTACACCATCGACCTGCCAGCCGACGTGCAGGCAAAGTTCAAGGGCAAGCCGGTTGTGCTCGCCACCGCGGTGATCAACAGCGGCGGCGTCGACATTGCCAAGAAGCCTATTCCGCCGATGACGGCCGATGATCTGGCGCTGCAGAAGATCATGACGAAGCTGCCGCCGGCGCAGGCGGCCTTGCGAAAGGCGCTCGACGGCAAGGACCTGAATCTCGTCAAGGAACAGGCGACGATTCTCAAGACCGCCTTCACCGACACGGAAGCCTTCTGGAAGGCGAAGGGCAACACCGACGCGATGAACATCGCCGCCGAAGGCAAGAAGCACGCGGATGCAATCCTGATCAACATCGGTCTGGGCAGCATGGAAGCCGCGAAGACCTCCATCACGCCGCTCGGCGCGACGTGCGCGTCGTGCCACGGCAAGTACCGCGACCGCATGGACGATGGGACGTTCAGGATCAAGACGGGCGGGTAGTTAAGAGTTAAGAGTTAAGAGTTAAGAGTTTTGAGTTGAATTCGAAGTTTTACGTTCAGTTGTCAGTTCTCAGTTAAGAGGACCTTATGAAGAAAATCGCACTGATGGTGTTGGGCGTGAGTGTGGTGGCCGGGTCGTTCGTGACGGCGCAGCAGCCTGGCGCCGCGGGGCCGGCGGGACAGCAGGGGCAGCAGCGTCAGCGCCGCGAACCGGATCCGCGCGACATGGGTGGCGGCCAGTGCGCGCAGAATCCGTACAACTGCGTGGACGCGGTGAATCCGTTGCCGGCGGCAAACACGGTATGGCTCGAGGAGATGACCTGGATCGACGTGCGTGATGCGATCAAGGCCGGCAAGACCAACATCATCGTCCCCACCGGCGGCATGGAGCCGAACGGCGTGTGGCTGGTGACCGGCAAGCACAACTACGTGCTGCATGCCAACTGCGAGGCGATTGCCCGCAAGATGGGCAACGCGCTGTGCGCACCGATTGTGAAGTTCGTGCCCGAGGGCGGCATCGAGCCGAAGACCGGCCACATGACCTCGCCGGGCACCATCACCGCCCGTGAAGAGACCTACCAGATGCTGCTCACCGACATCGCCGAAAGCCTGCAGGCGCACGGCTTCAAGAACATCATCTTCATCGGCGACAGCGGCGGCAACCAGAAGGGCCAGGCGGCGGTGGCCGACAAGCTGACGGCGAAATGGGGCGGCAAGGCCCTCGCGCTGCACATCGGCGAGTACTACGACTACGCCAGCGTGTCGAAGTACATGGAAGGCCAGGGCGTCAAGGAAGGCACCTCGGACAACATGCACGACGATCCGATCATCACGCTGAACATGTTCATCGACGATCCGAACTCGGTCCGCTACGACGCGCGCGTCAAGGCAAAGAAGGCGACCATCAACGGCGTCGACATCTCGGATCGCAAGAAGAACACCGAGCTGGCCAAGAAGATCGTCGAGTTCCGCGCCACCAAGACGATCGAAGCGATCAACAAGCACATCGCCGCGAAGAGCAAGCCGGCAACGTCGCAGCAGTAAGCTGACGGGAACTTCAGACACAAAGGCGGCCGGAGCTCACGCTCCGCGCCGCCTTTGCTGTTTCTTGAGGGGCCGGGGCGATGCTTGAGGGGGGCGGACGCTTGAGGGGGACGGGATCCTTGAGGGGGACCCGACACTCGAGGGGGACCCGACACTTGAGGGGGACCCGACACTTGAGGGGGACCCGACACTTGAGGGGGACCCGACACTTGAGGGGGACCCGACACTCGAGGGGCGGCAGCATTCGCGCGATGTATACTCCGCGGCGCGTATGCCGAATCTGCGTTCAGTTCTTCTCTCAGCGATCGTGCTCGTCGGAGTTGCCGCACTTGCTCTCGCGCCGGAGTCGCTAACCGCGCGCCAGGGAGCGCCAACGAGCCCGCGTCCGCCGGGCACGAATTACAAGGCACCGGCGTTCACCTTCCACAAGATCGCCGAAGGCGTGCACCACGCCGTTGGCACCGGCAGCCTGGTGGTGATGTCCAACGCCGCCATCATCGAAGGCGACACCGACGTGCTGGTCGTCGACTCGCATGTCAGCCCCGGCGGCGCCTGGGCCCTGCAGGAAGAACTGAAAGCCATCACGCTGAAGCCGATCCGTTGGGTGGTGAATTCGCACTTCCACTTCGATCATTCACACGGCAACCAGATCTACGGTCCCGAGGTACAGATCATCGGTCACGAGTTCGCGCGGCAGATGATGGTGGCCGGCAAGTCGCAGGACTCCCCCGCCCGTGAGTTCTTCGTCGGCGGCATTCCCAACACCATCAAAATGCTCGAAGGCCGCCTGGCCAACGCGAAGACGCCAGAGGAACGCGCGCCGATCGAAACCCAGCTCGCAATTCAACGCAATCACCTCGAAGGCACCAACGCCGTGAAGCCGACGCCGCCGACGCTGACGTTGTCGCAAACGATGACGCTGCATCGCGGCGCGCGCGAGATCAGGATCATGTTTCTCGGCCGCGGCCACACCGCCGGTGACGTTGTTGTCTATTTGCCGAAGGAGCGGATCGTCGCCACCGGCGATTTGCTGATCGAGGGACCGTCCTACATGGGCGACGCCTTCTTCACGGAATGGATTCAAACGATCGAGACGCTGAAGGGCGTCGACTTCGACACCGTGCTGCCGGGACACGGCCGCGCCTTCAACGGCAAGGCCAAGCTCGATCATTGGCAGGCCTACCTGCGGGACTTCTGGGCCCAGGCGCAGAAGTTCCATAAGGCCGGCACGCCGTGGGAAGAAGCGGCGAAACTCGTCGATCTGCGCAGCAACTCGACGAACTACCCGACCATCAAGGCCCCCGGCATCACGCCGAATCACGGCATGCGGCGTGCGTACGAAATTCTCGATGGGAAAGTCAAATAGTCCATGAAGCAAACGCGCTATCTGGCCTTCCTGGCGCTGGCGGTGCTGATGGCGATCGCGCCGTTATATGCGAGACCGTCGGCGTCGCAATCATCGGCGCGTCGAACCGTCAAAAGCGTTGACGTCAAGATCCTGTCGACGATGCTTGCCGACGAGGGTTTTGGTGAATGGGGGTTCGCGGCGCTGGTGACCGTTGACGGCCGTCGCATCCTGTTCGATACCGGCGCTAACGAAGATACGGTGCAGCGCAATCTCAAA
>DASVFC010000745.1:0-6446 GCA_036380235.1 Vicinamibacterales bacterium | reverse complement strand
AATTTCTCTTTCGCCATGACTCTCTTCTCGATGACGGACAATCCGGCACCACGCCGGCGTCCTGAAGTGTTGTCGTTAAGTGCTCGTGCTGCCTACAAACGTTTGTGCGTATCTGTCAGTGCGCTTCGCGCGGCGCGTCTCACTGCGGGTTGCGAACCGAAGCTCTTACGCGTTACCCAACCGTCGCTTGAACTCGAGCGAAGATTGGAGCCGATGACCAGGATTGAACTGGTGACCTCGTCCTTACCAAGGACGCGCTCTGCCAACTGAGCTACATCGGCTTTCGCGGCTCGCTTTGCTTCGCCTGTCTCGCCGCTTCGGCCGACAAGTCGGCGTGCACCACCCATGCCTGTCCGCACAGGCTTGCCAACCGTAGCTCACGCCCCGGCAGCGAGCGGCCCGCCGTCGCGGCTGCGCCGCCATGACGGGCAACCGTCGCCTGCAGCCGTGAGCGAAGGTTGGAGCGGGAGACGGGGATCGAACCCGCGACCAACAGCTTGGAAGGCTGTGACTCTACCACTGAGTTACTCCCGCCTTCGTGCTCGCCCTCTTACGCTTACTCGCACTTCGGCGGGGCAAGCCCGCCTCCGTGCTCGCTTCTATCGCTACGTCTCTCGCTCAGCTCAACTCGTTCAATGGCTTGCCAACCGTAGCTGGCCTGCCGTCTTGCAGCCCACCTTCGCTCGCCAAGCAAACTTCGCGAGCTACGGTGGGCAACCTTCGCGCACTGCCCAGCGAAGGTTGGTGGGGAGGCAAGGATTCGAACCTTGGTAGCCACTGGGGCGACAGATTTACAGTCTGTTGCGATTGACCGCTCCGCCACCTCCCCAATTGTCTTTTTGGATTCGCCGCCCGCGATTCCCCGTTGCTTACCCAAGCGCGCTCAAAATTTTGGAGCTGGCGAAGGGATTTGAACCCCCGACCGGCTGATTACAAATCAGCTGCTCTACCGGGCTGAGCTACGCCAGCCTAAGCAAAAGGGAAATGCTAGCACTTCTCATGCCAGCAATACAAGCGGAAGGGACAGCATTATCTGGCCCTCGCTCCGCGTCGGGCGGGTAAACACTCCTGTTCGCTTCCGGAGTCCTGCGTTGCCTGCCGCGCGCCGCGCGATTGACTTCGCCTTTCGAAAACCGGCCTACTCCGGCTTTCTCCCCCGGCTTCGGTTCCACCTCTGCCTCACTGCCTCATACAAGACAACGGCAGTGGCGACCGAAACATTAAGACTGCCCACGTGGCCAAGCATTGGGATGCTCACCACCTGGTCGCACCGTTCCCGCACGAGCCTGCGCAGCCCGTGACCTTCAGCTCCCACTACGAGTGCTGTTGGAAGGGTGAGATCCCATTCATAGTAGGCCATTTTTGCGCCGGCGTCGAGTCCCACGGTCCAGACGCCGGCCTTTTTCAGCTCGTCCAGCGACCGGGCGATGTTGACGACGTCGGCAATGGCCACGTGATTGACGGCGCCAGCAGAGGCCTTGGCCGCTGCCCCGTCCAGTGATGCCGCACGGCGGGTTTGGCGCACCACTCCCGTCCCGCCGCAGGCGTCAACCGTCCGCAGGATCGCGCCGACGTTCTGCGGATCCTCGACTTCGTCGAGCACCACGATCAGCGGCTGGCCTTCCTTCGGCGCCGCGAGATCCTCGAGCGTGGCTTCAGTACGCCGCTCGACGTCGGCCACCACGCCTTGATGCGCACCCTTCTTCGCGGCGTGATCGAGTTCGTCGCGCGTCACGTAACGGACCCGCACGCTGTGCTTGCCGGCCTCGTCGAGCAGGCGCTGCAGCCGATCGTCGGCGCGCTGCGCGACGAGAATTTCTTTCGCGCGCCCCGACTTGATCGCCTCGAGAACCGGATTAATCCCGTAAATGATCATTTGCAGGCCAACGGGCCAACGGGGCAACAGGACCGGCCATTACTGCTGTGCCTCCTCGCGGACGCGCGGCGCCACCACCGTGCCCAGTAACTCCAGGCTCCTCGTCATGACCTCATGCGGCAATGTGCCATGACTGTACTTCACGTCGAAACGGGACAAACCTAGTGCCTTCACGGTGGCGCTGATCTTTTTCGCCACCGTCTCAGGCGAGCCGACACACAGCGCGCCGTGCGCGACATCATTGTCGAAATTCGCGCGTGAACTGGGCGGCCAGCCACGTTCAGCGCCGATGCGATTGATCATCGCTTCGTAATGCGGCCACAGTTCCTCTTTCGCCTGTTCATCGGTGTCGGCGACATGTCCCGGCGAATGCACCGCGATCGGCAGCGGCTCATGGCCGAATCGATCGAGCGCCTGCTTGTAGAGATCGACATAGGGTTTGAAGCGCATCGGGCTGCCGCCGATGATCGCCAGCGTCAAAGGAAATCCGTACTTGGCCGCTCGAATCACCGATTCAGGGCTGCCGCCGACGCCGACCCACGTGCGCAGCGTGCCGTTCTCCACCGGCGGATACACCGTGCGATCCTTCAGCGCCGCACGGGTGCGGCCTTCCCACGTCACGGGCCCGCCGAAGAGCAGATCCGAAAACAACTCGAGTTTTTCTTCGAACAGCAACTCGTATTGGTTGAGGTCGTAGCCGAACAGCGGATACGACTCGGTGAACGATCCGCGCCCGAGAATCACCTCCGCGCGTCCGTTCGAAATGGCGTTGAGCGTCGAGAACCGCTGGAATACTCGCACCGGATCGTCGGTGCTGAGCACGGTAACCGCGGAGCCGAGCCACATCCGCGACGTCCGGGACGCAATTGCCGCCAGCATGACTTCCGGCGCCGAGATGGCGAAGTCATCGCGATGATGTTCGCCGACACCAAAACAGTCGAGGCCCGCCTGCTCGGCGATCACCGCCTGCTCAATGACGTCGCGGAGGACGTGCGCCTGGCTATGCGGCTGCCCCGAGGAATCGCGGGTTACGTCGCCGAAGGTATCCACGCCAATTTCAAACGCTTGCGAAGTGGCCGTCACCACTCCACTTTATCCTTAGCGTTTGCCCAAAGTGCAGGCGCGAGCCGAACGGCCGATAACAAGCGGCGTGAACTCCGCGCCGCCTCCCTCGGGCGCCGTTGCCCGCGACGACACGGGACTTCGCAAGCTGCACGACAAGCTGGACGACAGCCGCCGGCTGACACCAACCGAGCTGTATCGCGCTCTCAACGACGCGCTCGACGAAGGCTACGAGCTGTTCGACCTCAGTAATCGCGAAGCGCGCTTCGCGCTCATCCTGATGGGCGGTCTCAACGCGGCGTTGATCTTCGTCGCTACCCAGACCAGCCTCGGTGCCCGGCTGTCGCTGGTGGAACAGCAAATTGAAGGCGCGGTCGTCGGCATCTATGCGATCTTCGCGCTCGTCTTCGTCCTGCAGGCGGTGCAGGCGTTACGACCGGGCCACTATCGCCCCCAATACAAAACCTGGTCGAGCGAGCGTGGTGATTTTCCGAAAGGCGTCCGCTATTTCGAAGACGTCGTCGAACGCGACACCGGCGAATACTGGCAAGCGTGGAACACCGTCACCGTCCGGCAGCTCAACGCCGAACTTGCGGTGCAGGTGCACAGCATGTCGCTGAAGAACCAGTCGCGCAAAAAAGCGCTGCGGCGCCTCTACACCAGCGTGCGGATCATGACGATCATGCTGTCGCTGATCCTCGTGCTGTTCGTGATCTTCTCACTGACCTGATCGCGTCAGGGCTGCTTCTGCGCCGCCAGCTGTGCGGCGTCGTAAACGCGGCCGTTCGCAACTACCTTTCTCACCCTGTAGGTCACGCTAATATTGGCGAGCGGATCACCGTCGATGGCGATGAGATCCGCGAGCTTGCCGGGCTCGATGGTGCCGGTCTCGACGTTGAGCGCTTTCGCGGGATTCACCGTGGCCGTCTTGAGCGCGTCGAAGTTCGACATGCCGGCCATGGTGTAAGACATCAATTCGCCGTGAATGTTGATCGCGTTCGGCGTGTCGGTGCCGGCCACGATCAGGCCGCCGGCCTTCATGATGTCGATGACCATCTTGCCGCTGCCGCCACGCGGATCACCGCCGCCACCGGGGTTGCCTGCCGCCGGTTGCGCTGCCACCTGACGCTGAATCCACTGCGGATACAGCTGGAAGCGCGGGTCGGCCTTCAAAGCAGGATCTTTCTCGAAGAGCACACGGGCGCCGCCGCCGGAGATCATCGGGCACAGGATGCGCTGGCTCTTGCCAAACAACTGCACGACATCCTCATACGCCGTCTGCAGCGTCGCCTGTTTCGGTGAATAGCCGCGCCGGCTCGTGGCCGCGACGTGTTCCGTGTTGTCAACGCCCACCATTGCGGCCGGAAAGATCTCGTGCGTCGCCACCGGGAGGCCGTTCGCATGCGCGAACTCCACCATGCGCTTCTGCTGCAGATCGGGAAGGCGCACGTAGCTCTTGATCAGATCGTGTTGCAGCACCCTGGCGCGCTCGAGCTCCATCTCGAACTGGCTGACGTTCGAGATGGCGATGCCCATCTTGTAATAGACGCGGTTCCACTCCATCAGGTAGCCGGTGCCATACACCCGCGGACCGGGACGAACGCCGGCCTCGTTCGCCTCGCGATCTTCGACCGCCTCGTACGGCGTGTTGCCGGGGCTGCGGACCGTGGTGACGCCAAACGCCAGCCACGCGCGGCCTTGCGCGGCGCCGAAATCTTTCTGCAGGTGCGAGTGGAATTCGGTGAGACCAGGCATCACCGTCAGGTTCGACGCATCCACGACTTCCGCCTTGGCGTGGTTGCCGTCGGCGTGCGGGACGACCGAGGTGATGCGGTTGCCGGTGATCACGACGTCGACATTCGAACGCGGCGTCGCCGACTTCATGTCGAGGAGTTTCCCGGCGTGGACGACGACGCGGCCTTTCGGGATTGCCGGCGTCCACGTCATGTTGAATGGAACGGTCTTGGTCTCGCCGGTCTCGATGTCGACGATGCGCAGTTGGTCGAGCGATTGATAGAGGATGTGCCGCGAATCCCCCTGCCAGCTCGGGGCGTGCGCGCTTTCGGAGGTGATGCGGCGCGGCGGCCCTTGCGGTTCGCCGTTGATCGCGACCGGCCACACCGACAGCACGCCTTCGTAGATCGCGGCCATCTTGGTGCCATCCGGCGACCACACCGGACCGCCGCCGCCGCGCGAGTCGATCGACAGCAGCGGAATCGGCGCGTACCACTTCACGTCGCCACCGGTTGCCGACATCGTCTGCACCTGGTTCGTGCCTTCCCGGAACCGCACCGTCATCGGCGCGATGCCGGCCAGCGCGATGCGGCGGCCATCCGGCGACCACGTCGGCGTACCCGGCTGCGGCAGCGAATCGTGAATCTTCACGATCTTGCCGGAATCGAGATCGAGGACGGACATCTCCGCAACGCGCCACATGCCGTCGACGTTAAAAAACACTACGCGGCGGCCGTCGGGCGAGAAGGATGCGCCTTGCGGTTGGGTGGTGATGTTGGTCACCTTCCGGGCCACGCCGCTCTTCATGTCGCGCACCCAGAGCTGCAGGTGCATGCTCTCGCGGTCCGACGAGTAAACCAGCGACGATCCATCCGGCGACCACGCCGGGTCGGTGTCGAGCGCCGCGTCCTTCGTCAGGTTGGTCGGCGCGCCGCCGGTGACCGGCATCACATAAATGTCACCGAGCGCAGCGAAGGCGATCTGCGTGCCGTCGGGAGAAATCACCGGCCGCACCAGGCCCAGCGCACGCCGCGGCGTCGTCGAGGTGAAGTCACGCGACCGCCGCGCGTATTGCGATGAGGCGAGCACCACCGGCATCGTGGCGGTGAACTCGATCGTCTGCAGCGGCAGGCCGGCGACGGAGCGGCGCCGAATCTTGCCGTCGGAGACGTAGAGATATTCAGTGGGTGATGCCCAGGAGGCACGGAACGCAAACACGTTCTCATCGCCCGTCACAGACTTGCCTTCGATCTCGTAGCGAGTGCGCTGTCCTTCGGTGACGTGATACAGCAGGCCGCCGCGTCCCCACGACGGCGCATCGAGGCGGGCGCCTTTCACCGTTCGCACGCGCCGCTCGCCGCCGGTGCGTACGTTCATCGACCAGATTGATTCGTAGTTGTCTCGAGACGAGGCGTAGACGATCTCGTCGTCGGTGGGCGACCAGCTCGGCATGAAGTCTTCGCTGTCGCCGCGCGTGATCTGCCGCAGCTCGCCGGTGCGCACGTCGAGCATCCAGATGTTGTAATCGCTGCCGAGCGCATTGCCGCGATCGGACGAGAACGCGAGGCGGGTTCCGTCGTGCGACCAGATCGGCTCGCGATCGTCGTAAGCGCCCCAGGTCAGCTTCTTCTGATTTGATCCGTCCTTGTTGATCTGCCAGATGTCGTAGCCGCCCTCGCGGTAGGCGAAGAACACGATGGTGCGGCCGTCTGGCGACCAGCGTGGCTGCCGAGCATCGCTGAACACGTCGGTAAGACGCGTCATCGGACCGCCG
>DASVFC010000744.1:0-2143 GCA_036380235.1 Vicinamibacterales bacterium | reverse complement strand
CAGGTGCAGGGCGTCAGCGACGAATACCTCGACTTCGCGACCTTCGACGCCGAGCGCGGCCGGATGATCACGCCGACCGAGATCACGCGCAAGCGGCCGGTGACGCTGATCGGGTGGGGCACCGCCGACCGCCTGTTCGGCGCCGAGGATCCGCTCGACAAGAAGATCAAGATCGCCGGCATGCCCTTCACCATCGTCGGTGTCAGCAAGAAAAAAGGCGCCGCGTTCGGGCAGTCGCTCGATGAGTTCGTGGTGATTCCGCTCGGGTCCTATCAGAAGCTGTTCGGCGCCCGGCAGTCGCTGCAGCTGATGGTCAAGCCGCGCGACGCCGCGTTCGCGCAACTCGCCCGCGACGAAGCGCGCGTGGCGCTGCGCGTCGATCGCGGTTTGAAGCCCAGCGAGCCTGACAATTTCGGACTGGTGGCGTCGGATTCCGTGCTCGGCATCTTTCAGCAGGCGGTTGCCGGCATCGCCGTGATGCTGGTCGGCATTGTCGGCTTGTCGCTGCTGGTCGGCGGCATCGTGATCATGAACATCATGCTGATGGTGGTGAGCGAGCGCACGCGCGAGATCGGATTGCGCAAGGCGCTCGGTGCCAAGCGGCGCGACATCATGTCGCAGGTCCTCACCGAATCGGTGACGCTGTCGATGGTCGGCGGCGTCGTCGGCATTGCGCTGGGGTCGCTGTTCTCGACCATCATCTCGTCGCTGACGCCGGTGCCGTCGTCGGTCGAGCTGTGGTCGGTGGCGCTCGGCGTGATCATCACCGCCGCGGTCGGGTTGTTCTTCGGCTGGATGCCGGCCCGCCGCGCCGCGATGCTCGACCCGATCGAAGCCCTGCGGCGCGAATAGATCATGGCCACCTTCACCCGGCAATTCGCGCTGCTGCGCGAGACCGCGACGATGGCGTTCGACACGCTGCGCAGCAACAAGATGCGTTCGGCGCTGACGGTGCTCGGCGTGGTGATCGGCGTGACGTCGATTGTCGGCATGACGTCGCTTATTCGCGGCTTCGATACGTCGCTGCGGCAGTCGATTAGCGCGCTCGGCCCCAACACCGTCTTCGTGCAGAAGTTCGGCGGCATCAGCTTGTCGTCGGGCGCGTCGTTCATGGAATTGATGCGGCGGCCCAACCTGACCGTCTCAGACATGCAGGCGATCGAGAGGCTCGGCACCACCGTGGGCATGGCCGACATCTGGCTCGGCGCCGGCCCGGGCCAGCCGAGCGTCGAGCGCGTGTTCTACCGCGGCGATCGAACCCGCACACTTGGCATCCTCGGCACCACCGAGCAATACGTGAACATCAACTTCGCCAAGATGTTCGCGGGCCGCTCGTTTACCCAGCAGGAGGTGCAGCGCGCCAGGCCGGTGGCCGTCATCGGTTACGGTCCCTACGAAGCCCTGTTTGCCAAGCGCGGCATCGATCCCGTCGGCAAGCCGGTGCGCATTGGAGCGGTTGAGTACACGGTGATCGGCGTCGTCGGCAAACGGCCGTCTCCCGGCGGGTTCGGCCTCGGCGTCGACGACTTCGTGATCATGCCCTACACCGCGTATCGCAAGCAGTTCGGCAACGAGCGCACGCGCCGCGGCCCATTCGGGTTCATGCCGGTGATGATCGCGGTCCTGCCGCGTGATGGCGTGGCCCGCGACGACATGATGCGCGAAGTGGAAGCCATCATGCGCATCCGGCACGGGTTGACGCTCGATAAACCGAATGACTTCGACCTCGTGACCTCAGATGCGATCCTCGCGGTCTGGGATCAGATTTCCCAGGCGATCCTGTTGTCGCTGGTCGTCATTTCGTCCATCGCCTTGATGGTCGGCGGCATCGGCGTCATGGCGATCATGACCATTTCCGTCACCGAGCGAACGCGCGAGATCGGCGTGCGCAAAGCGATTGGCGCGCGGCGGCGCGAAATTCTCGTCCAGTTCCTGATCGAGGCGGCCGTGCTGACCAGCGTCGGCGGGCTCCTCGGCGTGTTGCTCGGCAGTGCGATTGGGCTGCTCGTCAATGTGGTGTCCGGCTTCCCGGTGTCGTTGCCGTGGTGGTCGTTCGCGCTCGGTCTCGGTTTTTCAGCGTCGATCGGCATCTTCTTCGGCATGTTGCCCGCCTGGCGCGCGTCCCGTCTCGACCCGATCGAAG
>DASVFC010000743.1:0-8906 GCA_036380235.1 Vicinamibacterales bacterium | reverse complement strand
CGTTCGCGCGCCTGCGGGCGCTGACCGGCCGCGACTTGCAGCCTTGGCGGTCGGTGGCGATCGAGGATTCGAAATGGGGCCTGGTGTCGGCTCGCGGCGCCGACCTGCGCTGCGTCGCGGTGACGAATACCTACCCTGCCGACGAGTTGCGCGAAGATGCGGAACTGGTGGTGTCGGGGCTCAACACCCTGACGCTCGAAGCCCTAGACGATTTGTGCGCGGATTGAGGGAGGGCGTGGCGAAGTCGCTTGCCGACCAAATTGTCGACGCCGCCGATCGCCCGGGCCCGGACCTGGCGGCGCCGGCGTTTCTGATCGCGCGCATCGAGTATCCTCGTTTAAACCCGGAGCCGTATCTCGATCGTCTTGATCTGATGGGCGACGAAGCGGCGCGGTTCGTGGCGCGCGATGCCGGAGCCGATGCGCCGCTCGCGGTGCGCATCGACGCCGTCAACCGCTACCTGTTTGGCGAGCTCGGTTTCACCGGCAACCGCGAGCAGTTCGAAGATCCGCGCAACAGTTGCCTCAACGAGGTGATGGATCGGAAGACCGGCATTCCGATCACCTTGGCGTTGATCTACATCGAGGTCGCGCGCCGCGCCGGCATCCGCGCCGAAGGGGTGAACTTTCCGGGCCACTTCCTGGTGCGTTGCCTGCAGGACCTGCAGACTGACGATCCGTCGGACGGGCTGATAGTCGATCCGTTCCACGCCGGCGCGATTCTCAACGAGCAGGAATGCCGGCGGCTGCTGCAGCCGCACATGAGCGAGGCGGCGTTCGAGCCGTCACTGCTCGCGCGCGCAACCCGCCGCCAGATCCTGGTCAGGATGCTGCTCAACCTGAAGAAGCTTTACGTGACGATGCACTCGTTCCCGCAGGCGCGCCAGGCCACCGACGCGTTACTGGCGCTGCAGCCTTCGTCCCTGCCCGACCTGCGCGATCGCGGGCTGCTCGCGTATCACATGAGCGACTTCTCGCACGCGCTCCGCGATCTCGAGGAGTACTTGAAACTGGCGCGGTTGTCGGATCAGGACGAAGACCAGAAGCGCGAGACCGAGCAAGTCTGGGAGCACGTAAAGACGCTCCGCCGCCGCGTCGCCCAGCTGAATTGAGCCAACCCTGCAGGGCTGACGGGGTCGTACCCCGGGGTGCGGCGGGCGTTTGCGGTTATTTGCGAAACATGAAAAATACTGCGCCGACGAGGCAGAAGCCGGCCCACAGGTAGTTCCACCGCAGCGGTTCTTTCATATACAGCCACGCAAACGGCACGAACACCGTCAGCGTGATCACTTCCTGCAACACCTTGAGCTGGCCAAGATTCAGGTGCGTGTGGCCAATGCGGTTCGCGGGCACTTGCAGCAGATATTCGAACAGCGCGATCCCCCAGCTGATGAGCGCGGCGACCAGCCACGGCTTGTGACTGAGGTTGCGCAGGTGCGCGTACCAGGCAAACGTCATGAAGATGTTCGAACAGACCAGCAGCAGCACTGTCGTGACAATCGCAGGCATCAAGACTCCGGGTGAAATAAAATTTCGCCATGAAGAACGCAGTCGTGAAAAAGATACTCGGGTTTTCGGCCGGCGTCCTGGTTGTTGCATCCGCGGCGCTCGCCCAGTCGAAGCCTGCGCAGCCGTCGGCGCCGCCGGATGTGAAGCCTGGCAGCATTACGTGTGAAGAGTGCCCATACCCGTATCCGTCGTCGTACCTGCCCCTGACCGTCCATGGCCAGGACGTGCGCATGGCTTACATGGATGTGGCACCTGCCGGCGCCGCCAACGGCCACACGGTGATGATCTTTCACGGCCACAACTTCGCCGGCTTCTACTTCGGCAACATGATCGATGCGCTGCGCCGCGAAGGTTTCCGCGTCATCGTCCCCGATCAAGTCGGCTACGGCCGCTCATCGAAGCCGATCATCCCCTACAACTTCAACGACATGGCGCGCAACACCAACGCCATCCTGCAACACCTCAAGATCGGCCGCGCCATGATCATCGGCCACTCGATGGGTGGCATGCTGGCAGCGCGCTTTGCGTCCCTCTATCCAGACGTCACCGAACGCGTCATCATCTACAACCCAATCGGGCTGGTGGACACTCGTCACGGCCGCGCTCCCGGCACCATCGACGAGGCGTACAAGCGCGGGCTGGGCGCAACGTATCAATCGGTCAAGGCCGGGTTGATGCGCTACGTCGCCCACGACGAAAACGCCTGGACGACCGAATTCGAGAACTACGCGCGCATCCGCTACTCGTGGACCCTCGGCGCCGAGTGGCCGCGCCTCGCCATGGTGCAGGCGTTGACCGGACAAAATCTGCAGCAGGATCCGGTCGTTTACGACTGGGCGAACATCAAGGCGCCGACGCTCGCGTTCGGTGGCGCCGAAGACATCCTGCCCGGCACCGTGAAGCTGTTTCAAGATCGGATGAAGGTTCTCGCCGATACCATCCCGAACGGCAACGGCAAGCTGCACTTAATCCCTGGCCTCGGGCACGTGCCGCACGTCGAGGCTCCAGAGAAAACTATTCCGCCGATGATCGCGTTTTTGAAGGAAGGGCTTGCTAAGAAATAGGTTCCAGGGGTTCCAAAGGTTCCAAAGGTTAGGTTCTGAGGTTCGAGGGTTCTCAACGTTGAGTCTGCTAATCAAAACCGAGCGTCCGCAAGACGATGTGGGCACCCTGCGAGCGCGCGCCGCAGAACTCGAGGCGATGCTCGATCAGCGTGATGCCGAAGTCACGCAGCTGAAGACCGACCTCGACGCGTTTCGGATTCGCTATCGGCAGGAAGTCGGGCTGCTTCACGAGCAGCTCGACGAGCTGGAGACGGCGATCGACGAAGCCGAATCGGGCGTGCGCGCTGCAAGACCGGAGCCGGCCGCGGACCAATCCGCGCCGACGGCCGACCAACCCATCGCCGAGAGCGCGCCGAAGTACACCTCCGACGCAGTGCGGAAGTTGTTCCGGGATGTCGCCAAGGCAATACATCCCGATCTCGCCGGAGACGATCACACGCGCGACCGGCGGCACATGTTGATGATCGAAGCCAATCGCGCCTACCTCCTAGGCGATGAGCAGCGTCTGCGATCGATCCTCGAGGCGTGGAAGAACAGCCCGGAAGCCGTGTCTGGAAGCGATGCGGAAGCCGTTCGCGAGCGTCTCACCCGGCGCATCGCCCAAATCGAAGAACAGCTTGAAGCCTGCGCCAGCGAGCTCGCCGATGTGAAGGCATCGTCGCTGTGGCACTTGAAGGCGATGGTGGATGAGGCCGCGGCCGGCGGCAAGGACCTCATCGCCGACATGGTGCGCCGGCTCAAGCGGGACATCCTGGTCGCCCAGAATCGCCTTGATGCAATTACGTGGCGGCCGGATGCCCAGTAGCGCTTAGCGCGGCAGCGCGCCGATCTCCTTATACAGATACGCCGAGGCGATCACGCCGTTGTGGAAGTTGCCAAGATCGAGCTTCTCATCCGGCGCATGCGCGTTCTCGTCTGGGAGGCCGACGCCGAACAACACGCACGGCAATCCCAGTTCTTCCTGGAACGTCGACACGACCGGAATCGACCCGCCTTCGCGGTTGTATACCGGTCGCTGACCGAAGCCCTGCTCGATGGCGCGGCCGGCGGCCTGAACGAACGGATTGTCGAAGGCAGTCATCCACGGCTTGCCGCCGTGCATGCGCGTGATTTTCAGCTCCACCGTCTTCGGCGTCACCTTCTGCAGATATTCCTCAAACAGATCGCCGATCTTCTTTGGATCCTGATTCGGGACCAGCCGCATGCTCACCTTGGCCATCGCCACCGCCGGCAGCACGGTCTTCGCGCCCTCACCGGTGAACCCGGACAGCAATCCATTCACTTCGAATGTCGGGCGCGCCCACACGCGTTCGAGCGTGGTGTAGCCGGTTTCGCCGAACAGCTTCGGCGCCCCTAATTCCTGCCGGTACTTCTTCTCGTTGAACGGCAGCTTCTGCCACTCGGCGCGTTCCTCATCGCGCAGCGGCACGACGTCGTCATAGAAGCCGTCGATCTTGATGCGGCCGCTCTTGTCTTTCATCTGCGACAGCGTTTGCGCCAGCACCATAGCGGGATTGGCCACGGCACCGCCGAACGAACCGGAATGCAGATCCGACTTGCTGCCGCGCATGTCGATCTGGAAATACGCCAGGCCGCGCAAGCCGTAGCAGATCGACGGGATACCGCGATCGAACATTGGCGAGTCGGAGATCACCACGACATCGGCCTTCAGCAGATCCTTGTGCGCCTGGATGAAGTTATCGAGGTTGGCGCTGCCCACTTCCTCCTCGCCCTCAATGAGGAACTTCATGTTCACCGGCAAGTTGCCGTTCTGCTTCAAGTGCGCTTCGACCGCCTTGAAGTGCATGAAGACCTGGCCCTTGTCGTCCGCCGACCCGCGCGCGTAGATTTCGCCGTCGCGGATGGTGGCCTCGAACGGCGGCGAGGTCCAGAGGTGCAGCGGATCGACCGGCTGCACGTCGTAATGACCGTAGAACAAGATCGTCGGCGCACCCGCGGCGCCCAACCATTCGCCATAGACGACCGGATGGCCGGGAGTCTCCTCGAGACGGACGTTCTGCAGACCGATGCGGCGCATCTCGTCGGCGGTCCACTCGGCGCACAGGCGCACGTCGCCTTTGTGCTCCGGCAAGGCGCTGATGCTGGGGATGGCGAGATACCGCTTCATCTCCTCGATGTAACGATCGCGATTGACGTTGATGAAGTCGACGACTTTGTCCATAGCTTGGCCTGGTTGCTGAATGGCTGACTGCTTACATCGTATCGCGTGCGCCGGTCGGCGTGTCTACCGCCGCCCTCACTTTGTCGAGACCCACCCGCTCGCCCTGCGCTCGGCGCCGCCTTCCGTTTCGAGCTTGAGCAAGTGCGCGAGGAGGCTTTCGCGGGCCATCGGCGCGAGCGCCGGCTGCAACGCCGGGTAGATGCGCGCCAGCAATTCCTCGATTGTCCGGGCGCCGTCCTGCAATGCTGCGGTGATCTGCGATTCGCGTGCCGCGCGATGCTCGATGTAGTGGCGGATCAGCGCTGCCGGATCTTCGATGGGTGGTCCATGGGCGGGCAGCGCGCGACGGGCATTCAACGCCAGCAACCGATCGAGCGACTGCAGATATTCGAGCAGGCTGCCGCGATGCGACGCCGGGATCATCACGGTTGTGCCTTGCACCAGCATGTCACCGACAAATACCGTCCGTGATGCCGCATGCCACAGGCAAACGTGATCAGGCGCGTGTCCCGGAGTATGAAGCACCTGCAGATCGCCTTCGCCAGTGGCGATCACGTCGCCGTCCTGCAGCGGCTGCCACGGCAAGTCACGATCGCGCTCCGTCCACAGCATCTTCGACAGCCGAGTTGCCGGGCGCCGCTCCACAATCGACGGCGCGCCGGAAATGTGATCGCTGTGCGCGTGCGTCACCACCAGGTGCAGCGGACTGCCGCCGGCGGCGGCGTCGATCGCATCGAGATGGGGCACGTTGCCAACGCCGGCGTCGATCAACACGGGCACGGTGCCGTCGATGAGGTAGGTCCAGTTGCCCTCGCCGGTGAACGGCCCCGGGTTCGCAGCGTGCAGCGGGATCACGTTCATTTCTGTCGCAGGCCGACGAACGACACAATGAACGCGGTGAACATCACGCTGGCAGCGGCAAGGTAGGGCGTGGTCATCCCGTAGGCATCATAAAGATATCCGCCCCACGCCGGGCCGACCACGCGGCCCAGGCTCGCGATTGACGATGCCAGGCCGAGGACACCGCCTTGATCGTCTTCGTGCGAGAGTTTCGACACCATCGAAGACAAAGATGGGTTGTTGAACCCCATGCCGACGGCGAGGATTGCCAACGCGACGAGCAGCGTCGGCACGTTCCACACAAACGGAATCAACCCGATGCTCAAAGAGATCAGAAAGATCGCCGCCGGGATCAGGCGCCGCTCGCCGACCCGCTTCACCACCTTGCCGACGAACACGCCCTGGATCAACGACAGGATCAAGCCGATGAACGCAAACAGGAACCCGATCGATGTCGTGGTGTAGCCGAACTTCGCTTCCGTGAACAACGCAAACGTCGCCTCGAACGCGGAGAACGCCATCGTCACGATGAAATAGAGCGAGAGCACGAGCAGCAGCGTCGGCTGTTTCATCGCATGCCGGAACGCCTCCATGCGCCCGAGCGTTCGCGTCGAGGCGCTCGCGCGGCGCGATTCGGGCAGCAGGAACCACGCCGCAACGAAGTTGGCCAAGCACAGGGCGGCCGCAAACCACATCGGCGTGGCAGGCGAGTACCGGCTCAGTAGACCGCCAAGTGCGGGGCCGAAGATGAAGCCAAGCCCGAACGCGGCACCCACCATGCCCATGCCCTTGGCTCGGTTCTCCGGCGTCGTAACGTCGGCGATGTAGGCCTGCGCGGTGGGGATGTTGGCGCCGGCAATGCCGCCGACGATGCGCGCGACGAAGAGCAGCGTCAGCGACGGCGCCAGCGCCATCGTCACGTACGACAGGCACGAGCCGAGCAAGCCGATGAGAATAATCGGTTTCCTGCCGATGCGGTCCGACCACCGCCCCCAGATAGGCGAGAACAGGAACTGCATCAACGAAAAGCTGGTGTTGAGCAGCCCAATCGTGAACGCCGAAGCGCCGAACGACTCGGCATAGAACGGCAGCAGCGGAATGATGATGCCGAAACCGAGCAGATCGATGAAGACCGTGACGAAGATGACGACGAGGGGCGACACTAAGAGTCTGCAGTCAAGAGTCGGCAGTTAAGAGGTACGGGCAGTTTTCAGTTCGCGGCCGTGCAGGTAGAGCGACAAGCCGACGTACCACGCCGGGAACACCAGCGACAACGCCGTCCAGGGTCCGTCAGTGGCCGGCAGGCGGAAGATCATCCAGGTGAATATCGCCGCCCACGTGGCGCCGAGGAACAGCGTCACGCCCTGGAAGGTCCGCGTGCGCGATGGGTAGATGTACCGGATCGGCACGAAGACGAGGATCGCGAGGACCACCAGCAGGACCGCACTGATCATCGGATCCGGCCGCAGGATGTAGAGATACACCGCAACGATGTTCCAGTACGACGGAAAGCCGGTGAAGAAGTGATCGCCGACGTCCACCTTGGCGCCGGCATGTGCAAAGCCGTAGGCGCTCGACATCAAGATTGCGGCGCAGACCGGAAACGCCGCCGCCGCCGGAAGCAGCTCCGCACGCCAGATGATCAGCGCCGGAATGAACACGAACGTCATGTAGTCGATGATGTTGTCGAGCAGCGCGCCGTCGAAGAACGGGATGCGCTCCTTGACGTTGAAGGCGCGCGCGAGCACGCCGTCGGTGGAATCAACGAACGTGGCGACGACCAGGAAGATAAACGCGGCGCGGAAGTCTCCCGAAAAGGTCATGGCGGTGGCGAGAAACGCCCACACCGTGCCGGTTGCCGTGTAAGCGTGCGCTATCCACGGCAGCAGAGAGGCCACGACTAGAGACGGCGCTCGGCGTTCGGGAATGAGTTCCAGACCGGCACGCCGCAGAAGTGCGACCCTTCGGTGCACCGCGGCGAGACGATCTTGTTGCGCAGCACGCAGGGCGGACCAAGATGGCGGCCGAGATGCGGATGGATCGCCTTGACCTGGCTGATCTCGTCCATCGATGCCAGGTAGATTTCCTCCTGCGCGTTGAAGCAGGTGCGCAGCGTCCACTTGTGCTGCAGCGCGATGAACGAGCCCGACTCCACCATGCGCAGCGCCTTCGAGTTCGGCACGATGTAGAGCGCGTATTCGAGCGGCACGCCGAGGGCCAACAGCTTGTTCTTCGCGGCCCAGGCATCCGCCATTGCCGCTTCGTAGACTGCGAGCGCCGCCGGATTCTGGCGGATCAGGCGCGGCGTGACGAAGTCGGGCGCCGACGTATCGGCCAGCGTCATCATCGGCCGCGACGCCGGAACCATGCGGTGGCGCTGGTCCTGCGAGTCCGCGGTATGGCTCAATTTCTTCTCGAACACGTAGCTGACGTGGTTGAGCGCGCGCATCATCGGCGAGTGATACGCGACGTCAAGCATGTCGACGCGATACTTGTTGCGAGCGGGATTCATCACCCGGTCGATCGCTTCGGCGTCGTCCATTTCGGCGGTGGTTAAACCGAACGTGGCGCGCAGGGCATCCGCCACCACGCGCTCGGCTCCCGCCGACCAGTCGCGCAGCCGCGACACCTTGCCGCCCAGGCGGCGGTCGAATTCGGCCGCGAACGCGTCGCCGCCGGCGCGCGTATGCGGGAACGCCAGTTCCGGCAGGTCGTCGCGCTCGAAGGTGTTGAAGCCGATCTTCTCGAAGAACATCGGATCGACTTCCTTCACCAGGTCGACCATCGCGCCGATCACCATCGCCGCTTCGTATGGCACGTCGCCGGCGTTCAGCATCCGGTTGAGGCGATGCAGCACGATGCCCGACACGGTGTGCACCATCGAGGTGAAGGCGCCGATGGGGATGACGTATCGCGCTGTCTCGATCGCCTTCTTCTCAGCTTCGCGTTCGACAGCCTTCAACCGCGCCGGGGTATTGGTGGCGCGGACGTAGCGGAGCTCCTTGAGGATCGCCCACGCATCATCCTTGAGCAGCGCCGACAGCGAGGCGTACGCGTCCCATGCGCGCAGCACGGCCTGTTCGTAGACGTCGAGCGCTTCACCGGTGATCGGCGGCACGAACGCGCGCGGCTCGTTCAGCTTGACGTAGCGCTGGCTCGACTGCTCGGAGTTGTAGAACGGATACGAGTGCAAACCTCTCCACACCAGCTGGCGCGATATGTTCTCGAGCCCGAACTCGAAGTGCGCGTGCTGAAAGACGGTGTGGTGGCCGCCCTCGAAGGTCAGCGGCCCGATTGAGTCACGCTGTTTAT
>DASVFC010000742.1:0-12006 GCA_036380235.1 Vicinamibacterales bacterium | reverse complement strand
AAGGATCGCCGTCGTAATGAGGGCCCGAACATGCCCTTCGGCGAGGGCGATACGCCAATCGTCGAGGTATTGGCGCTCCTGCAGCAGAACGGCTGGCCGATCCCGGCGAACATTGAGTACGAATACAAAGGCGGCGACAGCGTGGACGAGGTCGGCAAATGCCTCGCGTACTGCCGAAAGGCGCTGAAACTATAATGCCCGCCATGAAGCATCTGGTCCTCGCCACCTTTCTCGTTCTTGGCACCACCGTGAACGCACAAATGCCGACGCTGACCGCCCAGGAAAAGGCCGAAGGCTGGAAGCTGATGTTCGATGGCAAGTCGCTCGCCGGCTGGCGTGGGTATCAGAGTCCGACCGTGCCATCAGGCTGGCGTGCCGTCAACGGCGAGCTCGTGTTCGACGGCAAGGGCGGCGACCTCATGACGGTCGATCAATACGACAGCTTCGAGATGCGCTTCGATTGGAGGGTCACGCCCAACGGCAACAGCGGCGTGATCTATCGCATCGCCACGACCGAACCGCAGCCCTGGCATAGCGGACCCGAATATCAGATCCTGCACAACGCCGGGCACAAAGATGGGTCCAACCCTTTGACGTCTGCGGGATCGAATTACGCGGTCAATCCGCCGGTGAAGGACGTCACCAAACCCGTCGGCGAATGGAACGAGTCGCGCATCGTCGCCCGCGGCAATCACGTCGAGCACTGGATGAACGGCGTCAAGCTGCTCGAATACGAGATCGGCAGCGCCGACTGGGAGGCCCGGGTCAAGGCCAGCAAGTTCGGCAAGATCCCGCCCTACGGACGCACCAAGCGCGGCCACATCGCGTTGCAAGATCACGGTAACGTCGTCGGCTACCGCAACCTGAAGATTCGCGAGCTAAAGTGACCAGCCGCGCCGGTACTCGCGCTTGAGCATGTCGTTGGCCTCGCGCGAGTTGGTGATGCGCATATCGGCGCCGTCGTACTTGATCTTGACGCCGGCGCGCATCGCGACGATGCCGAGCAGCATGACTTCGGTGAGCTTCGCCGCGTACTCAAACGGTGACGACGCCTCACCAATACCTTTGCACGCGTTCGACCAGTTCACTTCGTGACTCGTCGTGATCCGCGGCAGCGTCTGCTTCGGATTGCCGACCGACTCCTGCAACGACGCCGGCAGCAGTTTCGCGGCAAGGCCGTAGGTGTTGTGAATCACCTTACCCTTGGTGCCAACCATGATGGCGCCGCCTTCGGGGTTCAGCTTTTCACCATCGGCAAACTCCGGCGGGGTCGGCGGGAACATGCCGCCGTCATACCACGTCAGCTTCACCGGCGGTTTCGATCCGCGGGCGGGGAATTCGTAATAGGTCTTGCTCGCCATCGGGAAGCACTCTTTGTCGAACGGCGTCGAGACGGTCTCCACCGATGTCGGGTAGCCGAGATCGAGCGCCCAATACGAGTGGTCGAGCAGATGCGCGCCCATGTCGCCGAGCGCGCCGGCACCCCAGTCCACCCAGCCGCGCCAGTTGAACGGGTGATACACCGGGTGATACTCCACGTGCGGCGCCGGACCGAGGAAGAGATCCCAGTCGAGGTCTTCCGGTACCGCGTAGATGCCCATCGCGTTTGCCAGCCGCGCCATCACGCCGTTCATGTTCCAGCGCATGTTCTCGGTGAGCCGTTTCGGCTCCGGGCGGGGAATGCCTTGCGGCCAATACGACAGCGGCCGATTGGTCCAGACATGCACTTCGGTGACGTCGCCGATCGCCCCTGACTGCACCCACTCGACGGCCTTGCGGCCGTCGTCCCACGAATGGCCCTGGTTGCCCATCTGCGTGACGACCTTGGCCTGCCGCGCCTTGCGCGCCAGCTTGCGCGCTTCGTCCACCGACCAGCACAGCGGCTTCTGCACGTAAACGTGCTTGTTCAAGTCCATGGCCGCCATCGCGATCGAGGCGTGCATGTGGTCGGGCGTGGCAACGACAACGGCGTCGATGTCTTTTTGTTCCTCGAGCATGATGCGGAAGTCGCGATAGCGTTTCTGCTTCGGCACGTCTTCCTTGATCAGCTTCTGCAGCGAGCTGACGCGATGTTCGCTGTTCCTGCGCGCCTCAGGCGTCAGGTCCATCTTCGCGAGCCGATCCTGCTCGCGCTTGAGATCGGCTTCGAGGCGCGCGCTCTGCCACAGCGGACCGGCGAAGCCCCAGTCGACGTCGCACAGCGCGACGATGTTGTTGTCGAGGCCGAGGTTGAGCAGGTTGGTGCGGCCCATGCCGCCGACGCCGACGCCGGCGATGTTGAGCCGATCGCTCGGCGGCGTCTGGCCGCGTCCGAGCACATGCCGCGGAACGATGGTGACCGCGGCGGTGGTGGCCGCAATGTCCTTCACAAAATCGCGTCTCGAAATCATCGCTGCGCCCTCAACGGAAACTCTTGTGGCCGGTTCCGGGGAAACACTACTACAATCGCGCAACGCTCATGCAGATCATCCGCAGCCGCACCATTCACGACGTGGTCATCGTCGGATCTGGGGCCGGCGGCGGCATGGCCGCCAAGGTCCTGACCGAAGCCGGGGCCAACGTGCTGATGCTCGAGGCCGGCGTGATGTTCGACACGCGGCGCGACACGAAGATGATGGCGTGGCCATATCAATCGCCGCGCCGCGGCCTGCCAATTCCGGAACGGCAGTTCGGCGAGTTCGACGCCGGCTGGGGCGGCTGGACGCTGGACGGCGAACCGTACACGACCGCTCCGGGCGAGCGTTTCGACTGGTTCCGCACCCGCATGCTCGGCGGCCGCACGAACCATTGGGGCCGGATTTCACTGCGCTTCGGCCCCGACGATTTTCGCCGCAAGAGCATCGACGGACTTGGCGACGACTGGCCGATCACCTACGAAGACCTGAAGCCGTATTACGACAGCATCGATCGTTACATCGGGTTGTTCGGATCGAACGAAGGGCTGCCGAACGATCCCGATGGCATCTTCCAGCCGCCGCCAAAGCCGCGGTGTTACGAACTGCTGATCAAGCAGGCCTCGGAGCGGCTCAACATCCGTTGCATCCCGATTCGGTTGTCGATTCTGACGCAGCCGCTCAACGATCGCCCGGCCTGTCATTACTGTGGCCAGTGCGGCCGCGGCTGCGCGGCTCACGCGAATTTCTCATCGCCGTCGGTATTAATCCCGCCAGCGCTGGCGACCAAACGCCTCACCATTGTCGCCAACGCGATGGCGCGCGAGGTCACCGTCGGTGAAGATGGACTGGCCAACGGCATCAGCTACATCGACAAGACGACCGGCCGCGAGCATCACGCGCGCGCACGGATCGTCGTGCTCGCCGCGAGCGCGTGCGAAACGGCCCGGCTGTTGCTCAACTCGAAGTCCACGCGCTTCCCGCATGGCCTCGCGAACTCGAGCGGCGTGGTCGGCAAGTATCTGACCGACACCACTGGCACAGCGGTTCGCGGCTTCATTCCGAAAATGATGAACGGCGTGCCGCACAACGAGGACGGCGCGAGCGGATCGCATCTCTACATGCCGTGGTGGGGCGACAACAAGAAGCTCGATTTCCCGCGTGGCTATCACATCGAACTTGGCGGCGGCCGGCGCATGCCGGGCTTCGGCACGCTGAGCAGCGTGCACCTCTATCACACCACTGCGGGTGATGGCGGGCTGGTGGCCGGCGGCGGTTACGGCAAGCAATTGAAAGACGATTACCGCCGGTTCTACGGCGCCACGGTGGGGTTCGCGGGCCGCGGCGAGATGATTCCGAACGAGGACTCCTACTGCGAGATCGATCCGGCCGTGGTCGATCGATGGGGCATCCCGGTGCTGCGCTTCCACTGGAAGTGGAGCGATTACGAGATCAAGCAGGTCAAGCACATGCAGGAGACCTTCCGCTCGATCATTGATGAAATGGGCGGCACGCCGATGACGGCGATGCCGACCGCGGAACAGGCCTATGGCATCGAACCCGGCGGACGCATCATCCACGAGGTGGGCTGCGTGCGGATGGGCAACGATCCGAAAACGTCGGCGTTGAACAGCAACTGCCAGGCGCATGACTGCCGCAACCTGTTCGTCACCGACGGCGGCCCGTTCGTGACCAATCCAGACAAGAACGTGACCTGGACGATCCTCGCGCTGGCGATGCGCACCGGCGAATTTATCGCCGCCGAGCGGAAGGGCGGCGCGATATGAGGCGCCGCGACGTACTCAAGGCGCTCCTGGCCGCTCCCGCAGCAACGCTGACATGGAGCGACGCGGAGGCGGCTCAGGCCGTCACCGCGGCGCAGACCGCGCGTGCAACTGCATCGACGCAGCCGTTCGTACCGAAGTTCTTTACCGCCGCCGAGTTTCGGCTTGTGCGCACGCTCGCCGACATCATCATCCCGAAGGACGAACGTTCCGGCAGCGCCAGCGACGCGGGCGTTCCGGAGTTCATCGATTTCATGATGATCGATCAACCCGTACGGCAAGTGGCGATGCGCGGCGGGCTGGCGTGGCTCGACAGCGAGTGCCACAAGCGTTTTGACAAGCCGTTTATTGACTGCACGGATGCGCAACGGACGGCCGTGCTCGACGACATTGCCTGGCCGGCGAAGGCGAAGCCCCAGCTCGCACATGGTGTGGCGTTCTTCAGCAGCTTCCGCGACTTGACGGCAGCGGGCTTCTGGACCACGCGCATGGGGATCGATGACCTGCAGTACGTGGGCAATCGATCGGTGGCGCGCTGGAATGGCTGCCCTGACGCGGCGCTGAAGAAACTAGGCGTCAGCTACGACTGAGATCCTCATTCTCGGCGCCGGTCCCGCCGGCGCAACAGCCGCCCGCCTGCTCGGTGGATGGGGCCAGCGCGTGCATCTCGTTGCCAAGCCGCCAGGTCCAGGCAAACTCGCGGTGTCGCTTCCTCCCAGTTGCATCAAACTGTTCGACGCGTGCGGCGTGACCGCGGCGATCGATCGCGCTGGATTCATCCGTTCGACCGGCAACACGGTGTGGTGGGGAACCGATCAGCCACGTGTCGAGTTCTTCCAGGGTGGCGTGCGCGGGTGGCAAGCCGATCTGCAGCAGTTCTCCGACGTGCTGCGAGAGCAAGCAACCAGCGATCTGATTCGCGTCACCGCATCCGTGGCGCCGGAGCTCATCGCCGATGCCGCACTCGTGCTCGACTGCACCGGCCGAGCCGGTGTCATCGCGAAGGAGCATGGAGTGCGCGAGTACGACGCCGGCCCAAGAACGGTGGGGCTCGTCGGCGAATGGCGGACCGGCGCGTCGTGGTCGCTGCCCGACGACACGCATACGATCATCGAATCGTATCGCGATGGCTGGATGTGGTCCGTGCCAACGGCGCCGGGCGTCAGGCACGTCAGCGCGATGATCGACCCGCAACGATCGGAGCTGGCACGCGGCGGCTCGCCGCGCGGCGTGTATCTCAACGAGATCGGCAAGACCGGGCAGTTCAAGCAGCTGCTCGGCGATGCCAGGTTGACGGGCGGTCCATGGGGCTGGGACGCGACGCCGTATCGCTCGCGCGAATATGCCGGCGCCAACTGGATCCTCGTCGGCGACGCGGCCTCGTTCATCGATCCGTTATCGTCCGCCGGCGTACAGAAGGCGCTGGCTTCGGCGTGGCTCGCAGCGATCGTGGCAAACACCTGTGTGAGCAGGCCGATGCGACGATCTGATGCGCTGGCGTTTTTCGCGGCGCGTGAACGTCAAGTCGAAGCGCGTTATTCGTCGGCGGCTCGGCTGTTCCTGACGGCGGCTGCCAGGGAGCATCGTGAAGCATTCTGGGCGGATCGCGTCGTCGAGATTGAACACGGTGCCGATGCGACGGCGGCCGTCCAGGCGGCATTCGAACGGCTCAAGGCCGCGCCGGAGCTCCGCGTTCGTGTCTCGCCGGACATTACGATTTCCCCGAGGCCCTACATCGATGGCCACGAGATTGCGATTGGCGATCACATCGTGAGCGGCGATCGCGACAGTGGGACGAGATACCTGCACAACGTCAATGTGCCTGCGCTTATCGAGCTCGCACCACGCGTCACCACGGTCGAGGAACTGCTGACCGCCTATCTGGCACGCTGTGGTGCCGTTGACCTGCACGACTTCTTGATGGGACTCTCAACGGTGATCGCGCGCCGGTGGCTTGTGTCAGAATGACGGCCGCAGCTACGCGGAAGGCCGAGACGAATATGGCGAAAAGACTGCTCATCCTGGCGGCCATTGCATTCACCGGTGTGGTCGCGCACGCCACCCAGGCACCATCGACACCCCCGGCGCAGCCCGCCGCGGCACCGGCCGCCAAGCCCGAAGAGGGGATTCCCGTCACCGATGAAGTGACGCGGAAGGCGTGCGGTTCATGCCACCGCCCCGACGAGAAGAATCAGCTGTCGCGCATCTCGTTCCAGCGCAATACGCCGGAGGGGTGGCAGAACACCATCCAGCGGATGGCTGCGTTGAATGGCCTGAATATCGATCCGGCGACGGCGCGCCAGGTGGTCAAGTACCTCGCGACCAATCACGGCCTGGCCCCCGAGGAAGCTAAACCGGCGGCGTGGGATGTCGAGCGGCGATGGATCGACTTCAAATACACGGCGAACGCCGACGCCGAATCGGCGTGTAACAAATGTCATTCGCTAGGCCGCGTGATTTCGCAGCGCCGCACGCGCGGTGAATGGGAGTTGCTTATCGCGATGCATCGCGGCTGGTATCCGCTGGTCGACAACCAGGCCTTTCGTCGTATGGGGCCGGTCCCGCGCGGCCGCTCCGCCGATGGCAGACCTCCCGACACGCGTCATCCGGTCGAGAAGGCGATCGATCACCTGGCTGAGACGTTCCCGCTCAAGACGAGCGACTGGGCGGCGTGGTCGGCCAACATGCGGCCGGCCCGTCTCGACGGCACATGGGCATTGAGCGGCTGGGAACTCGGCAAAGGAGCTATTTACGGACAGGTCACCATTGCCGCGGATCCGTCGACTCCCGATGAATTCACCACGACCGCGACCTATCGCGTTGCCCGCACCGGCGAGACGATCACGCGCACCGGCCGCGCGATCGTCTACACGGGTTTCCAATGGCGCGGACGGTCCACGACCGGAGCGGAGAATTCGGCGCTGCGCGAAGTGATGATGATCGATCGCGACTGGCGTCGTATGGAAGGTCGCTGGTTCAACGGCGGTTACGATGAACTCGGCCTCGACGTGAAACTCGATCGCGTTGGCGCCGAGACGCGCATTCTTGGCACCGACCGAACGGCGCTTCGAAAAGGCGCCGCCGGTCAGGAGCTGAAGATTTACGGATCGAACTTGCCGGCGACGCTTGGCTCGAATGACATCGACCTCGGGCCGGGCCTGACCGTGGCGCGGGTCGTCAGCGTCACACCGGAAGTCGCGACCATTGCTGTTGATGCTGCCGCCGACGCCGCCATCGGCATGCGCGATCTTTTCGTCGCCGGCGCCTCGCGCCAGCGTGCGCTAGCGGTGTTCGATCGCGTCGACACCATCAAGGTCAAACCCGACTGGGCCATGGCGCGCGTCGGCGGCGTGGCGTTCCCGAAGGCGCTGGCGCAGTTCGAAGCGTGGGGCTATAACAACGGACCGGACGGCCGCGCCGAAACCGCAGACGACATCGAGCTCGGCCTGGTCGACGCGCAGTGGAGCATGGAAGAGTTTGCTGCCACCTACGATGACGACGACATCAAGTACGTCGGTGAGCTCGATGCGAAGACCGGCCGCTTCACGCCGAACATTGACGGCCCGAATCCGGTGCGAGCCGGTTCCCGCAACAACATCGGCGATGTCTGGGTCGTGGCGCGCTACGCGGCAGACGCCGCCGGCGACAAGCCCGCCGTGACCCACCGGGCGCGCGCGCACCTGCTCGTCACTGTGCCGCTGTACATGCGTTTCGACCCGTCGGCAGGTCCGCCCGAGCCGCCGCGTCGTCCGGGAACCGGGCAATGAGCACGATCGGCCTTCGCGAATTTCACTCATTCGAAGCGGCAGGGCGCCGGTTCCTGTACCTTGTGCCCAGTGCCGCGGTCTTTGCGCTCGACGATTGCTCGGCGGCGATTGTCGAATCGCTCGGCAACGGACCGCGTGCGGTCGATGATGTGACGCGCGATCTATCGGCACGATTCGATGCCGCCGCTGTAAGCGACACCATCGCCGAGCTGCGCCGCGTGCGCGCGCTTGGTGAGACCGCTCCCGGCACCGCCGCCAAAGCGGAACGCGCGCCGAAGATCATGCCGCTGCGGCCGGTGCCGCTCCAGACGCTGGTGGTGAACGTGACCAACCAGTGCAACCTCGCGTGCACGTATTGCTACGAATACGGCGAAGACAAGATCGTCGACACCGAGAATGGACAGCAGCCGAAGTTCATGACGGAAGCAACGGCGCGCGACGCGATCGAGTTCGCGCTGCGTGAGTCGCGTGAGAACCCGCGTGCGCACATCACGTTCTTCGGCGGCGAAACGTTGATGAACTTTCCGGTGCTCAAGGCGACGATCGCCTACGCCCGGAAACGCGCCGCCGAGTCTGGCAAGGAAATCGATTTCAGCCTGACCACCAACGCCACGCTGTTGCGTCCCGATGTGATTGAGTTCCTGGCTGAAGAGAGGGTTGGCGTCACCATCTCAATCGACGGCCCCGAGGATCTGCAGAACAGGTTCCGCGTTTTCAACAACGGCACCGGCAGCTACGCCATTGCCGCGCCGAAGATCAAGGCCTTGCTGGCGCGCCATCGCTCGCGCCCGATCGGCGCCCGGGTGACGCTGACGCGCCAGACGCTGGACGTGCGCCGGATCTACCAGCACCTCACCGACGAGCTCGGCTTCTGGGAAGTGGGCTTCGCGCCGGTGACCACGGCGCCTGGACGCGACTACGCCATCTCGGACGGCGGGTTCGATCAGCTGCTCGATCAGTTCCGTGCCCTGGCCCGCGAATACCTCGATGCGGCGGTGCACAACCGCCACCATGGTTTTTCGAATGTCCGTGAAACGCTGCAGGAGATCCATCACGGGCACGCCAAGGCGTTCCCCTGCGGCGCCGGACTTGGCTTGATGGGCGTCTCAACCGACGGGCGGGTCGCGCTGTGCCATCGCTTCGCCGGTTCCGACGACCATGGCTTCGGCACGGTTCGCGACGGCGTGTCGTGGGAGAAACAACAGCACTTCCTCGATACGCATCACGTGTCGAACAAGACCGACTGCCAGACGTGCTGGGCGCGGCCGATCTGCGCCGGCGGCTGCTATCACGAAGCACACACCCGTTACGGATCCACGGAAAGACCGAACCTGCATTACTGCGAGTGGATTCGCGGGTGGACGCACACCTGTCTCGAAATTTATGGCGAGCTGGCCGAACGCAACCCGGCATTCCTGCGCCAGTTCGATGATGACGACGTTCCGGAGAAGGTCTCATGAAGCACCTGACGCCGATCAACCGCAAAGCCAACCGCATTGAATCCGCGACGAGCGCGGACGCGACCTCGGCGAAAGACGTGGTCGCCTTGCAGCAAGGCGGCCCGCCACAACAGCCCGAGCCGCACATTCCGCACGGCTGTTCGCTGGTGTTCGCACCTGGGTGGGAGGCGGATCGCAATGGCGGCACCGCCGGCTTGTGCCAGCCGGTCGAACGCGACTTGTTCGACTGCCACATGGGTTGCTTCTGGCCGGCGCAGGTGCCGGATCAGCTGAACCACGCCCCCGACTGGACGGCGAAGTGCGCGGCCGCGCAAAAGGACTGGCGCAAGATCGACCTCATCTTCCCGGACGACGAGAAGAGGAAATGAGGCGCCTGTTCCTGACATTCGTTCTGCTCGCCGCCGCCGCGGGTGTGAGCGCGCAGCGGCCGGCGCGTTTCGGCGCCGGCATGTCCGGCGGCGATCAGTTGATGTACATCGGCACCTATGCCGGCAACATCCAGATCTTCGAGGAGCGCACCGAAACCATGGTCGGCGAGATCAAGCTGGCCACCGGCATTCCCCGCTCGCTCACGCTGTCGCAATCGCGGCAGAAGTTCTACGTGCTCGATTCGACGCTCGAGAAAATCGAGATCGTCGACATCGCGTCGCGGGCCTCGCTGTCGAACTTCACGCTGAGCGAAGGCAGCAAGAAGGTCCGCATTCGCGGCTTCCAGGTCGACCCGCTCGATCGTTTCCTCATCTTACTGACGCGCTCCGCCACCAAGCTGGTCGATCGCTGGGAGATCGGCGACATCACGCTGCAGCTGTACGATCTCGCCGAGAAGAAGGTGACGCGCACGATTCCATGGCCGCGCGGCGAGGAACGCGAGTTCATCAACATCCGCTTCTCTCCCGACGGCAAGCTGCTGTATTTCTTCGGTGACGACGTCCTGATCCTCGAGACGACAAATTTCACCGAGGTCGATACCTGGGCGCTCAGTCGCCCCCTCGAGCCCGGCCTCGGACGCGTCAACTTCGGCTCCGTCGACGATTTCAACGAGGACCCCGGCTTCTTCACGGGCCTGTTCACGATCCAGGATCCGGTGCATGGCCGCCGCATCATGGGTCTCGGCCGCGTCAACCTTGTTGCCAAGTCGATCGACTTCACGCCCATCGGCCCGGCCGAAGGTGTCAGCTTTGCCTTGACCCCCGATCGCAAGCGGGGTTACGGATTGATGCAGCAGATCGGCCGCTATGAGTTCTGGGCCTTCGATGTCGAAGGCCGCAAGTTGCTGAACCGTACGCCGTTCGAAGGGCGCCCGCGCATGGGCCTCAGAGTGTCGTCGAACGGGCGTCTTCTCTACATCTACGTCGCCGGCGCGACGATCGACGTCTACGACACCACGACCTATAAGAAGCTGCGCACCATCGAGATGAACGCCGATCAGACGACGAGCCTGTTCATCCTGCCGCGCGCGAAGTAGACGACCGTGGACCGCAGGGCGTTCGCCTATCTCGTTCCATATTGGCGACGCCTGGTTCTGGTGCTGGCGATCAGTCTCGTCAGCACCGCCACCACGCTGGTCATTCCCTATCTCTCCAAGGACCTGATCGATCGCGCGCTGGTCGGCCGCGATCTCGAGGCGCTGCGCCGGATCGTCGCCTGGTTCATCGGCCTCGGCATCTTCGGGTTCGTGTTGAACGTGATCAGCGGCCTCCGCTATACGCGCGTGTCGGCGGAGATTCTCTTCGACATGCGCCTGTCGCTGTATGCCCACCTGCAGCGGCTGTCGCCGCGCTACTATGCGCGCACCCGGCTCGGCGACATCGTGTCGCGCCTCAACAACGACATCAGCGAGATCCAGCGTGTCGCCGCCGAAGCCGCACTGGCGTGGGTGGGCAATGTGCTGTTTCTCGCCGGCAGCCTGGTGATGATGTTGTGGCTGGACTGGCGGCTGGCGCTCATCGCGCTGGCGCCGCTGCCGATCAGCCTGGTCGCGCTCGCCTTTTACCGCCGCCGGCTGGAGGGGCGCGTCGCCGAACTGCGCCAGAAGAGTGCCGATATCGGCAGCTTCCTCATCGAGACCTTGCAGGCATCAACGCTGATTGTTGCCTCGAACGCGCAACTGCGTGAGCAGGCTCGTTTTCGCAGCTTGAACAGCGGCTTCATCGACGCGCTCATGCGAATGCAGCGCGTCACCTACTTTGCCGGCGGCCTGCCCGGAACGGTGCTGTCAGTCGGATCGGCAGTCGCATTCTTTTATGGCGGCCTGCGGGTGATCGAAGGCACGTTGACCCTCGGCACGATGGGCGCCTTTCTCGCCTACCAGATGCGCGTGTTTGCGCCGGCGCAGGCGCTGATGGGCTTATATGCGAGCCTCGCCACCGCCCGCGTGTCGTGGTCGCGCGTGCGCGAGATTCTTGATGCGCCGATCGACGTTGTTGAATCACCAAATGCTGAAGCCATCGTCGACCCGCGCGGTGAGCTGACGTTTGACGCGGTGACGCTCGGCACCGATCGACAACTCAAAGTGCTCGACGCCGTGTCGTTCGTCGCCAGGCCGGGCGCGAGCGTCGCCCTCGTCGGCGGCAGCGGTGTGGGCAAGTCGACGATTGCCTAT
>DASVFC010000741.1:0-2622 GCA_036380235.1 Vicinamibacterales bacterium | reverse complement strand
TGCCGCCTCACGGCCATCGGTGCGATCCGCACGGACAAGCAATTCGAGCCACCGGATCCCGTCCTGCGGCATCCATGGCTGATCAAGGTTTGGGTTTGATGCGCTGAAGTTGCCGAAGTACCGGACATCGCCCTGCATGGCAATCGGGACCCATGCGTCGACCGGCGTCTCGAGCCACACGCCCCTGAACCGCGGCGGCGCGACGCCGACGATCGTGAGACGCACACCGTTGAGCGTCAGCTCGCGTCCGACGATGTCGGGGTCGCCGCTAAAGCGGCGATGCCAGAAGTCGTTGGCAATCACCGCTACAGAGTGGGCGCCTACCGTGCGATTGTCGTCGGCGGTGAACAGGCGTCCGACCGCCGGCCGCAATTGCAACGTGTCGAAGAACTCGCCCGACACCAGTTGCATGTTGACCATGCTGGTGTCGGCGCCGGCGCGCGACTGGACGCGCATGATGCGGCTAATCGCCGCGACGCGGCCCGGCGTGGCGGCGCGAACCTCCTCGAAGAACGGGTACGAGATCTGCTGCGGCACCGGCACCGGCGCCTCGAATCGCGCCGAGTGCAGCGTGCCGGGATCGGGTACTGGTAGCGACTGGAGCAGGAGAGCGTTGGCCACCGAGAACAGGGCGCTGTTGGCGCCGATGCCGATGGCCAGCGACAGCACGACCACCGCAGTGAAGCCGGGATTGGCACGCAGCAGCCGCGCGCCATAACGTGCGTCGCGGATCAGCGCGTCGAGCCACGCGCCGGTGCGCTCTTCGCGCACCTGTTGCGTCAGCGCGTCGACGCGGCCGAGTTCCAAGGTCGCTGCCCGGCGCGCCTGGTCGCGTGTCATCCCCGCCTTGATCTTCTCGTCGACGAGGATGTCGAAGACGGCGCGCACTTCGTCATCCAGTTCGCGATCGACGCGATCGCGATGGCGCAGGTTCCGCCACAGGCTGCTGAGTCGGTCGAGCATCTGGCCGGGTCTCCTATCGACGTCCGATATGGCAGGGCAGTGTGCGCCCCTTCCTATCGAATGTCAATAGGAGAGGCCGGCCCTCAGCATTAATGGCCAGGCACGGGAAGGGTTACTGGTCGCGCAGGTGTCGCATGCGATTGAGCTCGATCTCGCGCTGTTTCTTCATCGCCCCATGCGTCGACAACATCCAGGCGCCGCAGCCCGCATGGATTATCGCCAGCAGGATGTGATCGAGGAACCCTGGACGATGGTGAATCGCCGCCATGAAGTTAACGGCGGTTGCGAGCACGAAGACGGGAAGGAACAAGGGATGACCGCCCACTCCGGGTACGGCGCCAAAACGCATCGCCACACGCTCCCACGACGGGGTGTCGTGGAGCGGCCGCTCGGGCTCACCCGTCTCCTCGTAAAACACCTGTAAGTAGCGACCAATGCGCTCGGCGCCAAAATGTAAAGGGCGGATCGTCTCGAACGCGGCGAGCAGCGTCAGTAGCGGAATAAGAAAGGCGAGTGGATACGGCAACCATACCAGCACGGCCGTAAGCACCGCGGCCCAGATACCTATCCCGACGACAAAAAGGATGTGGCGGAGAGCACCGCGTTGCGCTATCGTGCGGCGCAGCACGACGTACTCGGATCGACCGTGCCGGAGCATTAGCGACAAAGGTATTACAAAACTGCCGCTAAACCCTATTGCTTACTGTAGATAACGTCGTTACAATCCGATGAAGTTTTCATGCTGAAGCAAAACTGCTTCAAGAAAATAGCTGTGTCGCTGGCATTTGCCGCCAGTGCGGTGATGTCTGTGCCCCAGGCATCGTACGCGCAAACTGCGGCAAAGGCGCCCGCCACCAGGACCACGGCCAAGGCGAAGGCCGGGACTCCGGCCCGTGCCACCACCCCCAAGAAGAAGGCTTACTCGGCGGCCACCGCCCGTGCGCGTCGCGCCCAGCTGGCGCGTGCCCGTGCAGAGGCCAGGGTTCGCGAGCTGCGCGAGCTGCAGACGCCACGCTTCACCGTTGACGAGTACGGCCGTGAAGTGCCGGATGTCCGCGCCGAAGCCGCGGTGATCTACGACCCGGAAACGGGTGAAGTGCTCTGGGAGAATCATTCGAAGGATCAGCGCTCGATCGCCAGCATTACGAAGGTGATGACCGCGCTGGTGTTCCTCGATAGCGGCGCCACGCTCAACCAGCAGGTGACCGTGCAGCGCAGCGACGTTGCCCGCGCCTCAACGACGTACCTTCGCAACGGCTTCGTGCTGACCGCCGAGGATCTGCTAAATCTGTTGCTCGTCGGCTCCGACAACGCGGCTGCTCGCGCCCTCGCCCGCGTGTCGCCGATGGGGTACGACGGCTTCATCCAGGCGATGAACTTGCGCGCCAGGCAGCTCGGTCTCGAGAGCACGACTTACGCCGATCCGTCAGGACTGCTGGCCGAGAACCAGTCCACTGCTTACGACCAGGCGCGGTTGATCGCATTTGCCGCCGCAGACGAGCGCCTCGCGGCGATCATGCGCAAGACGTCTTACACCACGCATGCCGGCAAGCGGATGATCACCGCGAACAACACCAACCAGATCGTGCGGACCGGCGACATCGACGTCGTTGGCGGAAAGACCGGCTTCATCAGCCGCTCCGGTTACTGTCTCGCCAC
>DASVFC010000740.1:0-2706 GCA_036380235.1 Vicinamibacterales bacterium | reverse complement strand
CGCCGACATCGGGCGGCCGATCGTGTTCAATGGCATTCCCGCCACGATCGTCGGCGTGCTGCCGCGGGGCGCAGAACTCCTCACGCCCGATGCCGACTGGTGGGCGCCGCTCGCGCTCGACGCCGGGGATCGCGCCAACGTCGGCCCAAGGTATCTCGACGTCATCGGCCGCATCGCGTCGGGAGGGACGGTCATGGCGGCGCGCGACGAACTCGACGCGATTGGGCAATCGCTCGGCCTGCGCGACGATGATGGGGCGAGGCTAGGCGTCATCGTCACGCCACTACAGCAGCACCTGACCGCCGCTTATGCCGCTGCGTTGCAGCTGTTGTTTGGCGGTGTGCTGGTGCTGGTGATTATCGCGACCATTAACGCCGCCGGCCTGATGGTCACGCGCGCGCACGAGCGGGCAGGTGAGTTCTCACTGCGCGCATCGCTTGGCGCCGGCCGCGGCAGGTTGATGCGGCAGTTGCTGGTCGAGAACGGCGCGCTCGTGGCTGCCGCCGCAGCCGCGGCGGTCATCGCGGCGCTATGGCTGACGGACGTACTGCGCCTGCTGTTGCCGGCTGATATGCCTCGAGCGGCGGACGCCAGCGTCGACGCGGCCACCATGCTCTTTCTGATGGGCGTGGGCCTGTGTGTCACCGCCGTGATGTCGCTGTTGCCGGCCCGCTACGCATCGCGCGTTGATCTGCAAACGATGTTGCGTGCGATGGGCGCCGGCGCCATCACCATGCGGGCTCGGCGCATCTTCGTCGTTGCCCAGGTGACCCTGGCGGTGATTCTCGGCGGCGGCGCGATGCTCCTGATCTCTACGGCCCGCGCCCTGGAGGCGGCGCCGCGCGGCTACGATGCGCAGGGAGTAGTGACCACCAGTATCAACCTGCCGCCGCAACAGTATCGCGACCCCGCGGCAATCGCTGACGCGATCAACCGCGTGATCGACGCCGCAGCGGCAATTCCCGGCGTGCAGCTGGCGACGGCGTCGTCGCAGGTGCCCTTCGCAGGCGGCAGGCCGGGCGCCGACGTGGTGCTGGCCGAGCAGACTTTCGCCAGCGGAGTCGACAATCAAGTGCGGTTGCGGATCGTGGCGCCCGGTTACCTGCAGACCCTCGGCGTTCGCGTACGAGAAGGGCGCGATATCTCGCGGCGCGATGCCGCCGGATCGCAGCCCATCGTGGTCGTGAATCATTCGCTGGCGCGACGGCTGGTGCCTGATGGGTCGCCACTCGGTCGCGCGATCAAGTTCAACATTCCGGCATTCAACGGGCAGGACGGCAACAAGGTCTGGACGATCGTAGGTGTCGCCGACGACACGTGGGATCGCGGACCGCGTCAGCAGGCGGAACCGGAGGTGATGCTCGCCGCGGCGCAGACGCCGGCGGAAGTCTTCTTCTGGATTGGACGCGAGTTGCAACTGGCGGTCCGAAGCGGCGGCGACGCGGCCATGCTGGCGAGCAGCGTCAGACGTGCCGTTGCCTCGATTGATCCAGGGATAGGGGTCGGGCCGGCGATCACACTCGAGGAGCGCATCCGTGTGGCGTTCGCGCGGGAGCGGCAGATCGCGCAGCTACTCAGCGCTGTCGGCGTGGCCGGAGTCGCGCTGGCGGTGTTGGGGTTGGGCGCGTTAATTCATCATCACGTGCAGCAGCGCCGGCGCGAGATCGCAATCCGGGTGGCGCTGGGTGCGTCGGGCGCTCGTATCGTCCGGCCGCTGCTCGTCAACGGACTTCAGCTCGCCATCACCGGGGCGATCCTCGGCATCGCGGCGCAACTGATCCTTGCACCGATGATTCAGTCGCTGCTGTTTGGCGTCGCGCCCCGCGATGCGCGGATCCTGGCGGCTGTCGCCGCCTGCATGGTGGCCGTATCAGCCGTCGCGGTGTGGATCCCCGCCCGACGCGCCGCCTCGATCAACCCGATAGAAGCGTTGCGCGACTGACCGGGCCGCAAATTTGCAATACGGAAACGCGTGGAGACCAGACCTCGGCCCTCGCGTGAAGCGCCGCCGCGTCGCGCGCCGTTGTTTAACCGCGAGCGGCAGTACCGCCGCCTGGCGCGCCGGCGCACGGACGTGCCGGCTTTGGTGATCCGCGACGACGCGCGCCGGCTCCGTCAGTCCTTGCGTCTGGCGATGCTGGTGTTCGTCCAGTATGGGCTGCTCGCTGCTGATATTCGCTTCGTCTCGAGCGGGAATTACCTGGGCATCGCCGTGGTCAACGTATGCATCGCGATCAACACCTGGTACCTCACCCGCGGCATCATCCAGGCGAAATCTAAAGTCGATCGGTTGTGCTACGTGGTCGGGGGAACGACCGGCGCGTTGATTGCGGTGCTGGCGACGTGACGCCGCGACCGCAGCCGCAACGCCAGGTCGTCGAAGATCGCATACGCGACCGGCACCACCACGAGCGTCAGGAATAGCGACAGCGTCTGTCCGCCGATCACCACAATCGCGATCGTGCGCCGTTCTTCGGCGCCGGGCCCGGTGCCCAGTGCCAGCGGCAGCATGCCGCCCACCAGCGCCAGCGTCGTCATCAGGATCGGGCGCAGCCGGTCGCGATTGGCCTCGAGAATGGCCTCGCCCCGCTCGAACCCCTGCCGGCGCAGGTTGAGCGTGTGATCGATCTGCAGGATGGCGTTCTTCGCCACGACCCCGAAGAGCACGAGCATGCCGAGCGCTGAATAGAGGTTGAGCGTATCGCC
>DASVFC010000739.1:0-2542 GCA_036380235.1 Vicinamibacterales bacterium | reverse complement strand
GGTGTGCTACATCGGCCTGAACGCCGTCTACCTGCGCGTCCTGCCGATTGAAAAGGTGATGACCTCATCGCGGGTCGCCGCCGACACGTTTGAAGTGCTCGTCGGCACCGGCGGCGCAGGCGTGATCGCCGGCCTGGTCATGTTCAGCGCGTTTGGCGCGCTGAACGGCATCGTGATGATGGGACCGCGCGTCTACTACCAGATCGCGCAGGACGGGTTGATGTTTCGATGGTTCAACCACCTGCATCCGAGCTACCAGACGCCAGACCGCGCCATCGTCCTGCAGGCCATCTGGTCGTCGGTGCTCGTCCTGACCGGCAGCTACCGCGCGTTGTTCACCCGCGTGATTTATACGGAGTGGATCTTCTTCGCGCTGCTCGCGCTCGGTGTGGTGCTGTTACGACGTCGTCCCGGCTATCAGCCGGCGTGGCGCATGCCGCTTGTGCCGCTGGCGCCGATCCTGTTCGTAGTGGTGTCGTTGCTGATCGTCGTCAACCAGATCCGCGCCGACTGGTATAACAGTGCGATCGGGCTTGCGATTGTCGCCAGCGCCATCCCCGCGTATTATCTGGCCCGACGATGAAAATCGATTTCCACAATCATTACTATCCGCCCGAGTACCTCGCCGCGGTAAAAGCAGGCCCGACGAAAGTTCGCATGGACTTTGACGACGAGGGCAACCCGCGGCTGCATTATCCCGGCGACTACAACATCCTCGTCCCCGGCCACCGCGATCTGGATTTTCGCGAAGGCGTGCTGCAGAAACACGGCGTCGACAAGCAGGTGATCACGTTCACCACCCCCGGCACGCATTTCGAGGAGCCGGCCACGGCGGTGGAGATGGCCACGCACGTCAACAACGCGTTCTCCGCCGCCGTGAAGCAGCGCAAACATTTCCTGTCGCTGGCAACGTTGCCGTTGAACGATCCGGCGGCGTCAGTGACAGAGCTCGAACGGGCGATGACGCAACTGGGCTTGCCCGGGGCCATGGTCTTCAGCAACGTCAACGGCGTCGCGCTCGCGGACGCGGTGTACGAGCCGCTCTGGAAGAAGGCGAACCAGCTCAACGCCGTCATCTACATTCACCCGGCGCATCCGGTCGGCGTGGAGGCGATGGAGCAATACTGGTTGATGCCGCTCGTCGGGTTCCTGATGGACACCACGCTGGCCGCCGCGCACCTGGTGTTTGCGGGGGTGCCCGAGCGGTACCCGAAAATCCGGTGGGTGCTGTGCCACATGGGCGGCGCCATTCCGTATCTCGCCGAACGTCTCGATCGCGGCTACGAAGCCTTCGCCGAGTGCCGTCAGAACATCAGCCGCGCGCCGAGCACGTACTTGAAAACGTTCTATTACGACACCGTGAATTTCGACACCAACTGCATCGAGCTGGCGATCAAGTTTGCGGGTGCCGACCACATTCTCGCGGGCAGCGACTACCCGCACCAGATCGGCAGTATCGCGAAGATGCTCGATGCGGTGAGCCGGTTGCCGGTGTCGCCGGCCGAGCGCGAGGGGATTGCCGGCCGCAACGCGGCCCAGCTGTTAGGAGTGAAGTGATGATGAAAACGACGATTGGCGCCTTGGCAGTGATCGGTTCCGTCTTCGCCGCGGGTATCGCGGTCGGGCAGCAGTCCACCACACGCCGCGAGCCGCAGTTCGAGAATAGCGAAGTGCAGGTCTGGAAATCCATCATCTATCCCGGCAAACCGCTCGGCCTCCATCGCCATGAGCACGGGCGCGCGCTGATCTCGCTCAACGGCGGTCAGCTGAATGTCGTCGACGGCGACGGCAAGGTCCTCGATACCTACAAGCTGCAGGCCGGCAAGGCAATGTGGCTCGACGCGGACAAGCCGGGAACGCAGCACGCCGACGTCAATCCGGGGAAGGACCCGGTGGAAGTCATCGTCGTTCAGTTGAAGAACGACAAACCCATCGTGAAGTGAGAGGCCGGCGATTCACGCGCGCTAGTATGCTCCCGCCATGCGAACCATCCTGTTGACGCTCATGCTGGTGTCCGGCTTTCAATCGCCGGCACCACCCGCTCAGCCGGCCACGCCGCCGCCGAGCACTGACATCTATCTCTTGCCCCTGTCGGCCGGCCTCGCGTCGACGAAGACGGCCAAGCCGGTGAGCGTTTCCAACGTGCCCGGTTACGACAACCAGCCGATGTTCAGTCCGGACGGGTCGCGAATCCTGTTCTCGGCGAATCACGACGGCAAGCAGTTCGACATCTACGCGTTCGATCGCGCGACCGGCCGCGTCTCGCAGCTGACGCGCACGCCGGAGAACGAGAACTCGCCGACATTTCTGCCACAGGGGCTTGGCGACACCGGCGGGTTCAGCGTTGTGCAGACCGAGATGGACAAGACGCAGCGGCTCTACCGCTTCGACGGGCAGGGCCGCAATCCGCAGCTGATCCTCACCGACATCAAGCCGGTCGGCTATCACGCATGGATCGACACCGATCGGCTCGGCTTGTTCGTACTCGGCCAGCCAAATGCGCTGCAACTGGCCAGCGTCAAGACGGGCACGGGGGAGGTGG
>DASVFC010000738.1:0-8972 GCA_036380235.1 Vicinamibacterales bacterium | reverse complement strand
TCCCGTGCCGCCGTTGCGTTCGCCAGAGGACCAATCGCGATGATGAAGCCGTTGCGGATTGCGACATCTGCGTCGTAGCGCGGATTGCCGCTGCCGTCGATCACCGTACCGTTGCGGATGATGACGTCGTAGGGTTGCGCCTGGCCATGAAGCGTAGCTGCTGCCAACACGACCGCAAGGGCGAGCTTCTTCATGGCGCTATCTTAGATGGAACAATCCGAAATCAACGCGGCGGATGGCATCGAGCAGAATGGCGGCGTCGAGCGGCCGTTCCGCCGCGAGCACGCCCAGTTCCATCTCCTCCCGCAACCGGAGATACGCCGCGCGGACGTACTTCCGCACCGCCGCCACACCATCGTCGTCTTCGTACATCGCCCACGACGCGAACAGCTTCGCGGCCAGATAGCGCTCGATGACATCGGCGAACAGCGCGTCACCGATGAGCGTCGGCAGTGTCTTCAGTTCGTCACGCTCCCACTGCGCGAACTCCTCCCACGACATCAACGCGGCGCGCGGCGCCTGGGAGCGCGGGCTGGCCGAGGGTTCACGCAAAGGCGGCAACGACTCGCGGGCGTCGAGACCTTCGGGAATCTCGAGCAGCGGCACCGGCGACGGACCTTCGACGACTTCGATCGGCCCACGATGCTCGAACAGCAGCGATGCCGCCGTCGGGCAGTAGTGCGACAGCGTGACGTGCACACCGCGCGGGTCGATCATGCAGACGTAGGGAAAATGCATGCACGACAGCGGCCGGTGTTCGTATACGGCGCAGCCGTCCTGGTGGAAGACGCACTCGCCTGACTCGGTCACGGGCAAGACACCACCTGCCGCGAGCCACTCGCCTTTTTCGATCAGCACCGCCCGCTCGGGCTCGACGGGGATGGGCCACCCCGCCGTACAGCACGCGCCGACGTGACGGCACCGATACGACAAGTGAAAGTTCAGCCAGAAGTACTTCAAACGCGTTGCACTCCCCGAGGCATCAGGGCGTCGCCAGCTTCATCAGCACGAGACCTGACACGATCAGCCCGGCAGCCAGCACCCGCACCGCACTCATCGACTCGCCGAGCGCGACGATGCCAACGATGAAAGCGCCGACGGCGCCGATGCCCGTCCACACCGTGTATGCGGTGCCGAGTGGCAACGTCTTCATCGACGCGGACAGCAACGCGAAGCTGGCGAACATGGCGACGAACGTCACCGTCGACGCCGCCGGCTGCGTGAAGCCCTGCGACAGCTTCATCGAGTAGGCCCAGACGATCTCGAGCAAGCCGGCGAAGAACAACATGACCCAAGCCATTTTGCGGCCTCCTGAAACGAACCGGCTAGTCGCGTAGTGCGCGATCGAGACGGCGCGCCGCTTCGCGCACCATCTCGGGCCGGCCCGAGAAACTCACGCGCAGATGCTGCGGCGATTGAAAGAAATGCCCGGGAACGGCCACGGTGTCGTAGTCGCGAATCAACCGGTCGACCAGCGACGCGGTATCAGCCATGTCCCGGATTCTCGGAAACACCGTGGTGCCGGCATCCGGCTCCAGCCACTCGATTCGCGGATTGGCCGCGGCCATGTCGCGCAGAGTGGCGAGGTTCTCTTCGAAGACCCGGCGCGCGCGCACGCGCAGGCGATCGAGATCGCCGACCGCCGTATATGCGAGCCGCTCGGCCACGAATGGGCCGCTGCCATCGACGACGTCGCGCGTTTCGCGAATGCGGCGCGAGAGCTCTTCGGACGCGACGATCCATCCACAGCGAAGACCCGCCAGGCCGTAGGCCTTGGTCAAGCTGTTGGTGCTGACGAACACGTCGCCCAGGACCGCGGCCGGCGCCGGCGGCGGGGCTTCATCGTGCTGCGCTTCGGCATAGACCTCATCCACCAGCACGTGCGCCCCGACGGCGGCAGCGGCCCGGCCGATCTCCGCAAGCACAGCGGGCCCGGCGAGCGCGCCGCTCGGGTTGTGGGCATTCGAGATCACGATCAGACGCGTCTTCGGAGTAATCGCCTTTCTGACCGCGTCTGGATCGAGCGCGAATCCGCTGGCCCACCGTCGCTGAAAGTGCGCGACCGTGGCGCCGGTGACGCGGACCGCCGCCATCAACGGATCGTAGGCCGGCAACTCGATCAACGCTTGATCGCCCGGCTGCAGCAGCGTGAGCAGCACGAGAAAATTCGCGCCGGCTGCGCCCGGCGCAATCGACACGCGCCCGGCCGTCACGCCGTATCGCTGCGCGAGGCGCTCGCGTAGCGGCACATAGCCGTCGTCGTTCGGCCCAGTAATTTCGAACGGCGCGCTGGCGGCGGCGTCGCCGAGCAACTCCTCGGTTGAGACGGCCACCAAGCCGCTGGCGGCGAGGTCGTAGGTAACGCGAGGACGAGTCTTCGCCCAGCGCAAGTATGGGGCTGCGGTGATCATCTCGAGGAGGGAGCGTGCCTCTTCCAATAGTAGAACGCCGGCACGCCGGCGGCCATCAGCGTTGCGCCGAGGGCCGACTGCAGCGGGCTGACGCGGATCACGCTGATCACGATCGCGATTGCAGCGGCGACGAAGAGCGCGGGCGTCACGGGATAGCCCCACGTCCGGAAGGGCCGCGGGGCATCAGGCATCGTGCGCCGGAAGACGAAGACCGAGGCGACCGTCAAGCCGAAGAAGATCCAATCAGCGAAGACGACGTAGTCGAGGAGCTGGCCGTAGGTGCCGGTCATGGTCAGCGCGATCGCCCAGGTGGATTGCAGCACGATGGCGAGCGACGGCGTCTGATAACGCGGATGCAGCCGCGCGACCTGCGGAAAGAAGGCGCCGTCGGCAGCCATCGCGTAATAGACGCGCGTCGGCGCGAGCACGCAGAGGTTGAGGAAACCAAACGTCGAGATCGCGATCGCCGCGGTGACGAACCGATCGCCGGCGGCGCCAAACAGCAACCTCGCCGCGTCCGACGCGGGTGTCGTCGTCGCAGCAAGGCCGCCAAGGCCAAGCGCTTTCACGTAGGCAATGTTGACGGTGACATAGATCAGGGCCACGATCGCGGTGCCGATCAACAAGCACAGCGGCAGGATGCGCCTGGGCTCCTTGATCTCCTCGGCAACGTAGTTGGCGTTCTGCCACCCGCCATACGCGAACACGATCGGGATCAGCGCGGCGCCAAACGCCGCCAGCGATCCTTGCGCACCCGGCGAGGCTACCTGCTGCGCCGCGTCGACGACACCGCTGAACCAGAGTCCCACAGCGATCAGCACCGCCAGCGCCGCCACCTTCAGGACCACGAAGACGTTGAGGAGCCGGCTTCCAGGAATAACACCCAGATAGTTGATGATCGACAGAAACACAATCGCGCCGATCGCGATTGCACGGATGCCCCCCGCACCCACGAGCGCCGACGCCTGCGGCTGATCCGAGACGAGCCGTACCGCGTACTCCGCAAAGGTCATCGCCACCGCCGCCATCGCGCCGGCTTCGATCATGAACAGCAGCGCCCAGCCATACAGGAACGCCACCAACGGATGGTAGGCGTCGCGCAGGTAGACGTATTGGCCGCCGGCTGCCGGAGACATGGCGCCGAGCTCCGCATAACACAGCGCACCAATCAACGCGATCACCGCGCCGGCGACCCACGCGCCGATCACCAGCTCCACGGACTCGAGCCGCTGCGCGACGATGTACGGATTGATGAAGATGCCGGAGCCGATGATGCCGCCAATGACGATCATCACGGCATCGAAGAGGCCGAGCGCGCGTTTGAAGGGCTGCGTCGAAGCCGCCAAGCGTGACGAGTGTAGTCGAGTGGCGCGGCCGCCAGCCTATTGAACTTTCACCCGTCCGGCCTCAGAATGCCCGGGTTCAATCCGCTGCGTTCCTCATTTAAAGGACACTCGCATGAAACGACTGATCATCATCGCCGCCGCACTCGCCATCGCGACGAGCGCATACGCGCAGACCCAGGTGAAATACGTGAAATACCAGGCGGGTAACCGCACGGCCTGGGGCATCCTCGAAAACGAGACGACGATTCGCGAGATCTCCGCAGCGCCATGGGACGGGGCCAAGCCGACCGGTCGCACGGCCAAGCTTGCCGAAGTGAAGCTGATGGCGCCAGCTGAAGCGAAGAAGGTGATCGCTGCGGGCTTGAACTACAAGAGCCACATCGGCCAGGCCTCGCCGGCCAAGTATGTCGGCCTGTTCGCGAAGTTCCCGACCTCGCTCATCGGCCACGAAGGCGACATCATCTATCCCACCGACGCCACCACGGTGCACTACGAAGCGGAGATCTGCGTGGTGATGGGCAAGAAGGCGAAGAACATCACCGAGGCACAGGTGAAGGATCACATCTTCGGCGTCACCGCCTGCAACGACGTCAGCGAGCGCGCCTGGCAGAAAGCCGACCTGCAGTGGTTCCGCGCCAAGGCTGCCGACACGTTCGGGCCGATGGGGCCGGCGCTGGTCACCAACGTCGACTACACCAACCTCAAGTTGATCGGCCGCCATAACGGCAAGGTGGTGCAGGAGACGACTACCGATCTCCTGATCTTCAACATCAACAACATCGTGTCGTATGTGAGCAAATACATCACGCTCGAACCCGGCGACGTGATTTTCACCGGCACACCCGGCGTGACCCAGGCGATGAAGCCTGGCGACACGTTCGAGGTGGAAGTGGTCGGCGTCGCCACGTTGCGGAACAAGGTGGTGGCGGAGAAGACCGGCGCCACTTCATCACAGCGATAAGACCATGAAGCGCGCGCTCCTTGCGGCCACTGTATTCCTGACCACCAGCCTGACGGCGCAAGGGCGCGCGCCGATGATCGAGTCGATCACGCAGTCCGACCTGCGGGCCGATCTGTTTTTTCTCGCCGGCGACGCGATGCGCGGCCGGCTCACCGACACCAACGAGAACCGCATCACCGTTGACTACATCCGGTCGCGGTTCGAGCGTGCCGGCCTCAAGCCCGTCGCGAACGGCGGTTATTTCCACAACTACAACCTGATGACCGCGACGCTGGGTGAAGGCAACGGCATGAAGCTGTCGTCGGCCACCGGCACCCGTGAGCTCACCAGCGGCATCGACTTCTATCCACAGCGCTTCAGCGCCACCGCGCAAGTCAGCGGCAGCGTCGCCTTCGCCGGCTTCGGCATCACCGCACCGAAAATCAATCACGATGATTACAAGGCCGACCTGAAGGGCAGGATCGTGCTGGTGCTCGATCACGAGCCCGGCGAGCGCGATCCGAAGAGCCCGTTCGAGGGCGTCGTCACCGCGGAGCCGGCGGCGCAGTGGCGGAAGGCGCTGGCGGCGCAGCAGAAGGGAGCGATCGCGATCCTGTTTGTCAGCGATGTGCATAACCACCCCGACCCGGTGAACTTCGAGCAGGCGGCGAGGAACTTCTGGCCGGCAACGGCGGCGCGTATTCCGAACTACACGCTCGCGACGTGGGCCGATCGCATTCACATCCCCGCGATGCAGGTATCACCGGCGATTGCTTCCGCATTGGTCGCCGGCACCGGCAAGACGCTCGAAGAGCTGGGCAAGCAGGCGGAGACCGCTGCGGGCGGCTTCACCGCCGTCGACCTACCCAACGCGCGGATCGATCTGCGCGCCTCGGTCAACCGTCACACGGTCAGCGACCGCAACGTGCTCGGCTTGATCGAGGGCAGCGATCCGAAACTCAAGGACGAGTGGGTCCTGGTCACCGCGCATTTCGACCACGAGGGCGTCAACGGCGCGCAGATCCTCAACGGCGCCGACGACAACGGCTCCGGCACGGTGGCGCTGCTGGAGATCGCCGACGCTTACGCGCTCGCAGCGCAACAGGGGCAGCGGCCAAGACGCAGCGTGTTGTTCTGTGCCTGGAACTCAGAGGAGCGCGGCCTGCTCGGGGCCTGGGCGTACACGGAGTTTCCGCCCGCGCCGCTTACCAACATCGCCGGCGTCCTTAACATGGACATGATCGGCCGCAACGAGGAAGTGCAAGTCGGCGGCGGCAATCGCTTCAACGGGCTGGAAGTGCAGACAGCCGAATCGAATGCCAACGCCGTCAACATGATGGGCTTCGCGCGCGCCCCGGAGCTCGCCGCCGTTGTCGACGCCGCGAACGCCGGCATCGGGCTCGACATCAAGAAGCGCTATGACAACAACAGCTCGAACCTGGTGCGGCGCAGCGATCAGTGGCCATTCCTGCAGCGCGGTGTGCCGGCTCTCGGCTTCATGACCGGCCTCCACCCCGACTACCACACCGCGTACGATCGGCCCGAGAAGATTAACTACGCGAAGATGGAGAAGATCGCGCGGCTGATCTACCAGGCCAGTTGGACCCTGGCGAATTCCGCCGCGCGTCCCAGGGGACTTACGACTTCGGTCGACTGATCGGCGGCACGATGCCGTTGACGCGATAGGCGGTCACCAGCTTGCCGTAGTGCTCGCCCTGGTGATCGATCCAGCCGATCAGCTGCGGAATCGGCTTGCCGCCTTCCACCACCGGATACGAGGCCGCAATTGCGGCCTCCATTTCGGCCACCATGCTGGCGCGCGTCTTCGGCTTGTTGGCGTCCATCTTCTCGCGGGCGAAGAAGTCGAACTTCTCGCCTTTCGCCATCGCCGTCGTCATCTCCAACCCGATCGTGACGTGGCGCAGTTCTTCGAGGATGCTGCGCGAATCTGGATGCGGCTTCCATCCGAGCTTGTCGTCAGGAAACTGCGTGTCCTTCGCCATTGCGAGGATCTTGTTGTGCAGGTTCTTCCAGGTGTTGACGATCACCTGCTCATACGTTGGCGGCGGCTTTGGCGTCGCCGTCTGTGCGAATGCGGACGACCCAAACGCCAGGACGATCGCCAGCGTGACTGCTGAAACGTGCTTCATGGTTTACCTCCAGGCTGACAATTTGCCGATCCTCACCGAAGGTGTATGACGTGGACGAAAATTGTGACCAGCGCAGGAGGCGCGCAGAACCGCCAAGAATTTGCCGCCACCACACGCGTCGTCGCGCGCCACAGACTCGAAAGTGGCACCTGGAACGAGCCGCGGGAGAACGAGCGCTGCTGCTGATCGAGCGTTCACGGATCGGATCGCGCAATCGGAGCTCGCGTCATCGGGCTGGTCGAATTGGTCGAATCTCACGCGTGCGTCAGCCAAATCGCTTGCGACGAGAGCAGGCGCCACGCGTGCGCAGCCTGGCCACCGGCGCAAATGGCGCAGCGCTGCACGAACGCGCACAGCACGCATCAAATTACAAAAATGGATTTTCAACAGCGCGGCAACGCGCCTGGTCTGTAGGTATGATCCTTACGCCATGGCAAGCTGGGAACGGGTCAAGGATATCTTCGCTGGGGCTTTGGATGTACCGCCGGAGCAACGAGCGGCATGGCTCGAGCACGAATGCGGCGGCGACACGGCGCTGCTCGCCGAAGTGCAGTCATTGATCGCCGCCGATGCCGAGGCCGGCACTTTCATTGCCGAGCCCGCCGTCGATGCGAATGATTACGACGATGAGCACGACCCGCTCATCGGCAGTACGGTCGGCGCGTATGTGATCGACCGGTGCCTCGGGCGGGGCGGCATGGGCGCTGTTTACCTCGGGCACCACACCGGGGACTTCGCGCACTCCGTTGCGATCAAGATGATCCGTCGCGGCATGGATTCGGAGCTGGTGGTCAAACGCTTCCGGCACGAGCGCCAGATGCTGGCCGCGCTCGATCATCCGAACATCGCGCGGCTGTTCGACGGCGGCACTACGCCCGAGGGCCGCCCGTACTTCGTCATGGAGTACGTCACCGGCTCGCCGATCGACCAGTACGCGGATCACAAGCGCCTCAACATCAGCGACCGCGTGCGGTTGTGCCTCGAGGTGTTCGCCGCGGTGCAGCACGCTCACGATCGCCAGATCGTTCATCGCGATCTCAAGCCCGGCAACGTGCTGGTCACGGCCGCGGGCCGCGTCAAGCTGCTCGATTTCGGCATTGCGAAATGGCTCGGCTCGGGCAACGACGGCGACTCGACGATGACATCGCTGGCGCGGCCGATGACGCCGGAATACGCAAGTCCTGAGCAGGTGCGCGGCGAGCCAATCACGGCGGCAACCGACGTCTACGCGCTCGGCCTGCTGATGTACGAGCTCCTCACCGGCCATCGCCCGTTCCGGTTCGAGAAGCGAACGCCCGAAGAAATTTCCAGCGTCGTCTGCGAGCAGGAGCCGGAGCGACCGAGCACCGCGATCGATCGCGTCGACACCACGACGCGTCCGGATGGCACCACCGACGCGAAGACGCCGCTGACGGTCAGCCAGACTCGCGAAGGCTCGCCGGCCGCATTGCGCGAACGTTTGAGCGGTCCGCTGGACGCGATCGTGATGAAGGCCTTGCGCAAGATGCCGCAGGCCCGCTATCCCAGCGTCGCCGCGCTCGCGGAAGACGCAAAACGATGGCTCGACAACCAACCGGTGACGGCGGGCCGCGACGCGTGGCGGTACGGGGCATCCCGTTTCACGCGCCGCTATGGGACGGCAATCGGCATCGCGGCGCTGCTGACAATCGCCGTCGCCGCCACCGCACTGATCGCGCGACGGCCGGCGGCGGTCACTGCCGAGCCGGGAATTAGCGCTCAATTGACGGCCAGCCGCCGTTCGATCGCGGTCGCGGGGTTCTCCAACCTGTCGCAGCGTCCTGAAGATGCGTGGCTGTCAACGGCGATGGCTGAAATGCTGACGACAGACCTGGCCGGCGACGGCCAGCTGCGCGTAATTCCCGCGGAACGCACGGCGCGCGCACTGCGCGAGCTCGGCGCCGGCGGTGCGTCGCTCAACGAAGCCCAGATCGATCGCCTGCGCCAGTCGCTTGCCACCGATTTCGTCGTCGTTGGGAGCTTCGCCACCACGGGCACACCGGCGTCGCGGACGTTGCGGGTCGACGTGCGCGTGATCAATCCCGAGGGCGATCCCATCGCGGTGTCGAGCTCCGGCACCGACGCCGAGCTGTTCGCGGTGATGGCC
>DASVFC010000737.1:0-3703 GCA_036380235.1 Vicinamibacterales bacterium | reverse complement strand
TTACGAACACTTCCGCGCCGTGATCCTTCTGGATCGAGGCCCGAAAACCGTTCGGAATCTTGAGCCGGCCCTTGTCGTCAATTTTCGCCGGCGAGTTGCCCCGGAGCACGTCTTTTACTCCACTTCACTCCATAAAAATCCACTCGGATAGTAGGGGGTGTGTGGGTCAAAGTCAACACCAGAAGTCGGTAAATCACTGATTGAGAGCGGCTTACGCCTTTTTTTCGCCAACAAGTCGCTGGCGTGTCAAATTATTGACTACCACCGGCGGGACCGGGGCGAAAGGGTGGGAAGAGCGCGTGCTACGATTGCCGTTTCCACCTCGAGGTTTTCTTCTTCATGCTGCATGCCGCGCTCATCGGCTTTCCGTCCACGGGCAAGTCCACCCTGTTTCAGCTGATGACCAGCGCCAAAGACGCGCCGCGCGGCAAGGGCGATACCGCGGTCGGCATCTCGAAAGTGCCCGATGCCCGCCTCGATCGCCTCACGGCGATGTTCAATCCGAAGAAGCGCGTGCCCGCGACGATCGAGTTCACGGACATCATCGCGCAAGGCCGCACCGGCGCCGCCGCACTCGTCGATGTCGCCGGTTACAAAAACGCTGACGCGCTTGTCCATGTCGTCCGCGCCTTCAACGATCCCGCGGTGCCGCACCCATCCGGTTCGGTCGATCCGGCGCGGGACGCGCAGGCCATGGAAGACGAGCTCATCCTTGCGGACCTCGGCGTCGTCGAAAGGCGTCTCGAGCGCATGGAAAAAGATCTGAAGCGGGGCAAGTCGCCCGAGCTCGAAAAAGAAAAAGAGCTCTTGATGAAGTGCAAGGCCGCACTCGAGAACGGGCAACCGTTGCGCGCGCTCGGTCTGGCCGGAGAGGATCTTCGCCGGCTGCGCGGTTTTCAGCTGCTGTCGGCAAAGCCGCTGCTGGTGGTGATAAACCTCGACGAGGCCGACGCTGAAGCCGCGGCGAGCGTCGAGAAGGCCGCCGCCGTCACCGGCATGACGGCATTCCTCGCCCGTGAAGGCACACGTGCGGTGCCGTTGTGCGCGAAGATCGAGTTGGAGATTGCCGCGCTCGAACCGGCCGACGCCGAAGCGTTCCTCAAGGATATGGGGCTGTCTGAGTCGGGTCTCGATCGCGTGATTCGCGCCAGCTACGATCTCCTCGGTTACATGTCGTTCTTCACCGTCGGCGAAGACGAATGCCGCGCCTGGTCGATCCGCCGCGGCACCATCGCGCTCGACGCCGCCGGCGAGATTCACAGCGACATCTCGCGTGGTTTCATCCGCGCCGAGGTCGTCGGCTACGACACGTTCATCGCCAGCGGATCGCTCGCCGCATCGCGCGACAAAGGCGAGCTGCGCCTCGAAGGCAAGGAGTACGTGGTGCAGGACGGCGACATCATCAACTTCCGACACGCTACCTAAATGGCGGCCGCAGGTTCGGTGACGATCGTCGTGCCCGCCTTCAATGAAGGCGAAAGCATCGGGGCGGTCGTCGCTGAATTGAAGGCTGCCGCCGGCTGGCACGAGGTGCTGGTCATCGACGACGGGTCGACAGATGGGACGGGGAAGGCGGCGCAGGACGCGGGCGCGCGCGTCGTTCGTCACCCGTATAACAAGGGCAATGGCGCCTCGGTGAAGACCGCCATCCGCGAAGCCCGCAGCGAGTTCATCGCCATTGTCGACGGCGACGGCCAGCACCGGCCAGAGGATACGGCGCGATTGATCGCGCCGCTGGGTGAGTACGATCTCGTCGTCGGCGCGCGCGATCCGCGAACGCAAGCGACGGCCGGTCGCCGCGCCGGCAACGCGGTACTAAACTGGCTGGCGTCGTACCTGACCGAGCGGCACATCCCGGACCTCACCTCCGGATTCCGCGCCGCGCGGCGGGAGTACTTGCTGGAGTTCATTCACCTGCTGCCGAACGGCTTTTCGACGCCACCGACCACACCGCTGGCGTTCCTCAAGGCAGGCTACAATGTGACGTTCGAGCCGATCGCCGCGCGCGCGCGTGTCGGCACGTCAAAAATCCGGCTGGCCAGCGACGGCGCCAAATTTCTGTTGATCTTGCTGAAGGTCATCACCATTTTCAGCCCGCTCCGCATCTTCGCTCCGGTAAGCGCACTATCGTTTGCGCTCGGCGCCGCGTACGGCGCGTGGAACTTCGTCTATCACGCGCGGATTCCCAACGGCGCGGTGCTGTTGTTGATGTTCTCGATCATGATCCTGCTGGTGGGGTTGGTGTCGGAGCAGATCGCGACCCTGCGTTTCGAAGGACGCCGCTCGGTGTCTTGAAGGACGACATGGTGACGCGCCGCACGTCCTTCAAGACCCGCCCCGCCGGAGGCGGGGCACTGCCTACGCTGCGACGCCAGCGAGGCGCAGCCGTGCCACCGCATGCACCGCTTGGCGGAGCCTCGCCGGCATGAAGACGCTCGTCCTGATCCCGACCTACAACGAAAAGGACAACCTGCCGATCCTCGTGAAGGATCTGATGGCGATCCCGGCCGTGTCGGTGATGGTGCTCGACGATCAGTCGCCCGACGGCACCGGCAAAGTCGCGGACGGATTAGCTGTCGCCTATCCGGGCCGGGTTCACGTGCTGCATCGCAGTGGTCAGCGCGGCCTGGGCGTGTCGTATCTCGAAGGGTTCCGCAAGGCGATTGCCGGCGACTGGGATTTCGTATGCCAGATGGACGCCGATCTGTCGCACGACCCGAAGTACCTGCCCGAGATGCGCGCGCTGGCGGCGAGTGGCGCCGACCTCGTGATCGGCTCGCGATATCTCAACGGCATCAGCGTCGTGAACTGGCCGCTGCGGCGCATCATCCTGAGCCAGTTCGCGAATTTCTACATCCGCTCGGTCACCGGCCTCGGCCTGCGCGACATCACGACCGGCTACCGTTGCTGGCGGCGCGAAGCGCTCGCCCGGCTGCCGCTCGATCGGATCGTATCCGACGGCTACGCGTTTCTGCTCGACGTCACCTTCATGGCAGCGACGGAGGGACTGCGCATCGCCGAGTCGCCGATCATCTTCGTCGAACGCCGCCAGGGCGCGTCGAAGCTGTCGAGCGGCGTGTTGATCGAGTCGCTGTTCACGCCCTGGAAACTGGTGCTGCGTCACGGCCGCATTCGAGCCTCATCCAATCAGGGGACGAAGTAAAGTGGCCGCGATGCCGGGCCTCAGCGTGTTCTTCCCTGCCTATAACGACGCCGGCACCATCGCCAGCCTGGTCATCACGTCGGTCAAGGTGGCGGCAACGCTGACACCCGACTACGAGGTCATCGTCGTCAACGACGGCAGCAGTGACGATACGCCGAAGATCCTCGACGAGCTGGCGACGATCTATCCTGCGCACGTTCGCATCGTTCATCACCCGAAGAACCGCGGTTATGGCGGCGCGCTGCGGACCGGCTTTGCGACCGCGACGAAGGATTTCGTCTTTTACACCGACGGCGACGCGCAGTACGACCCGTCGGAAATGACGGTGCTCTGGAGCAAGATGACCGACGATGTGGATTGGGTGAACGGCTGGAAGATCAGCCGCGCCGACCCGTTACATCGCATCGTCATCGGCCGCGTCTACCACCACATGGTGAAGCTGCTCTTCGGCCTGAAGGTTCGCGACGTCGACTGCGACTTCCGGCTGATGCGGCGGCGCATCTTCGACGTCGTGCAGCTCGAGAAAGACAGCGGCGTGAT
>DASVFC010000736.1:0-5406 GCA_036380235.1 Vicinamibacterales bacterium | reverse complement strand
GAGCGTGTCGCCCGGCACGTACTCCATCACGATGAAAAACACGTCGTCCTGCTTCTCGGCAGTCAGGACGGTGACGATGTTTGGATGGCTGAGCGAGGCGAGCAGTCGCGGCTCGCGCAGCAGCTCGCCGAAGTCGAGGTTCTGGCGGTGTGGAACCTTGATCGCAACCTTCTTGTCGATCCAGGTGTCTTCCGCGAGATAGACGCTGCCGAAGCCACCGCTTCCAAGTGGGGAGAGGATGCGGTATTTTCCGACTGTCTGACCGCGGAAGAACATCAGTGCCGATGAGTATACTCTCCGCGTGCGTCCGCGCTTCTACGTTCCAGGAGTCGGTGCGGCATTGGAACGCGTCGAGCTCCCGGAAGACGAGGCCGAACACCTCGTGCGCGTGCTGCGTCTCGGCGTTGGCAACCATGTCGATGTGTTCGATGGTCGCGGCGGGTTGTGGCGCGCTGAAGTCGTTTACGCGACCAAAAAGTCAGTAGCGATACGGCCGCTTGAAGCGCTACAACCTGCACGGGAACTAAGCGTTCCGGTCACGCTCGTAATGAGTGTGCTCAAGGGCGACAAGATGGATGATGTCGTCCGTGATGTCGTCATGCTTGGTGCCACCGCGATTCAGCCGGTCATTAGCGAACGCGCCGAAACGAGCATGGCGGCAATGGCGCGCAGCAACCGAATCGCACGCTGGGAGCGCATTGCGGTGTCGTCGGTCAAGCAATGCGCGCGGGCGGTGGTGCCGCCGGTGCGTCCTGCGATGCCGATCGATAGGTATTGGAAAGAAGCGGCGGGGGTGACGCGCGTCATGTGTGTGGAACCGTCCGCCGTGACCGGCGCGGTGGCTACGGTGCAGCAGGTCCCGCGGTCCAGCGAAGTGGAGCTTATCGTTGGGCCGGAAGGTGGCTGGTCGGTGACAGAAGTGACGGCTGCGCAGGAAAGTGGCGCTATTCTGATGTCGCTCGGCTCGCGCACGCTGCGCGCCGACGCCGTGCCGATCGTGGCGCTGACGGCGCTGCTTACTACGTGGGGTGAATTGATATGAGAAGAATGGTTGAAACTTGCCTGGCCGTCGTAGCCTCGGCGAAGGCCGCGGGCTCGGCACTTGGGTTGCTCGCAGCGCTGGTCGTGCTGGTATCGCCGACTGTTGCACAGGAGAAGGACACGCTGTCCGGTCCGGTGGCCACGTTCTCGATCCTTGGCTACGACCCGGAAACGGGTGAAGTAGGCGGCGCCGTGCAGTCGCGCGTGTTCACGCTCACCGGCGTCCTTACCGCAGACGCCGATGCCGGCATCGTCGCCACGCAGGCGATTGTCGATGTGAGCTACGGCCCGAAGGGGATCGAGATGCTCAAGAAGGGGTTGTCACCCGATGCGATCATCAAGCAGATCTGGGAGAACGATCCCGATCCGGTTCCGGATCGCTGGACCAAGCAAGGGCGGCAGTTTGCGGTGATGAACCTGAAAGGTGAGGCCGCGACGTTCACCGGACCAAAGGCTACCGCGTGGGCGGGAGGCAAGCTGGGTAAGTACTCCGCGGCCCAGGGCAACATCCTCGCCGGGCCGCAGGTGGTAGACGCGATGATCAAGGCCTTCGAAGAAACGAAGGGTCATCTCTCGATGCGCTTCATGGCGGCACTCGAGGCCGGCCAGGCCGCCGGCGGCGATACGCGTGGCATGCAGGCGGCGTCGATGGTCGTGGTCAAGAAGGGCGGCGGCAACTGGTTGAACAACGACACAGTGCTGCGCTTTCAGGTCGACGATCAGGAGAATCCGTACAAAGAATTGCGCCGCGTCGTTGAACGGTGGAACGCGTTGCGGGAGAAGGGGAGCGCGCGGCCGGTAACGGCGGCGAAACCCGCCGGGCAGTAGCGTGATGCTTGTCGTGAAGTGAGTCTTGTCGCGAAGTGAATCTGGTCGCGAGGTGAACGGTGGTCGCGAGATGTCGCTTGTCGTTTGTTCTCGGGGTTCTGGTGGTTCGGGGTTCTGCTCCGGGCTGTAGGTGATCGGGGTCGCAGGATTGCGCAACCGCCGGAAATTCGTTCCGACCCCTTAAGCCGAGCCAACCGCATGCCGAAATGCAGGCGGAGGGCACATGTCCGACCCGCAGGAAATGCGACACTATGCGGCGCTCGCGGATGCCACCGAGGGACCACTCGGCCTGGTCTATCGATTGCTGTCGCGCCCTCGCATGCACGTGACCGGTGCCGAAGACGCCGTGCAGCAATTCATCGTCGCGATGGAGATCGCGACGTCGCCCGAGGAACTCCGCGACGTGCGCACCGCAATCGAAGCTTTTGAATACGCCGGCTGGCCGATGTTCGCCGCCAAGCTGCGTCCCGCTCTCGCCGCCGCCGAAACCCGCGTCGGCAAGAATTGATTCTCCAGATTTACCGGGAGACGGTGACGCCGGGCCGCGAGAGCGATTACGACGCGCTCGAACGCGACACCGCACAGAATGCCGCGCGTCTTGGTTGCCCGAACCCCTATCTCGCCGCCGAATCTCTCGAAGGACCCATGGTGGTGTGGTGGTTCAATGCCTGTGACACGGCTGCCGAACAGCAGCGCGTAGCGCACAGCTACATGCAGAACGCGACGTTGATGGCGGCGCTTGAGCGCAACAGTTCACGCAAAGCCGAGTTCATCAGCAACACCAGCGATGTGTTCGCCGAGTACAAACCCGATGCGAGTAACGGCGCGTCGTGGACGCCGGGCGACGGCCGGTTCCTTTGCATCATCGAAACCACGTCCACCGTCGACGCCCGCGGCGCCGTTTTTGAGGCGGAGGACGGGACGCGATTCGTTGTCACGGCCTGCGCGACGCGCGCAGACGCCGAGAAGGTTCGGCATCCGAATCGACATCTTCTGCGCGTGAAGACTGCTTGGAGTTTCCCGTCGCCGGCGTGGATCGGTGCCGACCGCGAATTTTGGAGCTGAGCTCAACCTCTGCTATACTCGGCAACTCTCTGCGCCGCATGGTGCGTCGCAATGCTCGGAAGCTAATCGAATGTCCGTGAATTACATGCGATTGGATACACCGGGCCTCGTCTTCTTCGGCCGCTAGCTCCTCCTGCTGGCCGAACGGCCAGGCTCTCAATCAAGAACGTTCGTCGATCGCGCATCTGTCGCTGCGCGCGAATGCTTTGCGCCGCAGTGGCGCGGGAAAGGAGGTGGCGCAATGACAACGATCTCGCTCGTCAAGAAGAACGGAGCCGTCGCAAGTGCCGCGGATACGCAAGCCTCGTTCGGCCCGCGCAACTATGCGCTCGGCGCGATACACGCGACCTACGATGCGCTGCCAGCTCCGCTCGGCATCGCGCAAGCCGGCGTCCGGGCCACCGTCGATTTCGACGACGGTTCGAGCGCGCCGATTGAATCGCACTCGCTTCCGCTCGCGGCTCCTCCGGTGGAGGAGTTGGAGCTCTTACTGAAGATGTAGTGCTGCCCGGGTGCCCTCGCTGATTCGCCGTCGTTGGTGGAACGATGCGAATTCGGCGAGGGCACTTCCACCCTCGTTGACACATCAACGCACCGCCGCCGACGGCACGCCACAGCCGATCGCCACGTCGCCGGGCGATCCTACTTCCAGGTAAATGTGAAGATGCGCGCGGTCGGATGGACATGCTCCGGCCGATCGAGGTGATCGACCTTGAACGCATCCGGCACCGACGACCAGCCGTTATACACCGCGCCACCGAAGAAGTAGCGCTCCGGCTGCGCCTCCTTGACCTGCTTCTCGAGCTCGTTCGCCGAGAAGATGCTGTATGCGCGCTGCGGCTCCGCCTTGAGGGCCTTGTCTTGCGCCGCTACGTTTTCCAGCAGGCCGTCGCCATCGACGTCGGCACGGATCCAGTCGACGCGCAGCAGCTTGTGATACGTGCGGTCGGCGATCATCACCTTGATTTGGGCGTTGAACTTGTCGAGGATCGCCTGCGCATCCGGCAACGACTTGCGCAGCGCCAGGTGCAGCGGCCGCGTCAGCAACGGAGTACCGCCGATCTGCAGCCGCGCCTTTGATTGCTCCGGATAGTTGTCGACGATGTACTGCACCACGAGCTCGTCCATCAAGGCGTAATCCACGGCGAGGCCGAGCAGCAGGCTGATGCTGTTTTCTTCGCTCCGCGATCGGATGAAGACAGGACCGAGCGAATCGACGTCGCCATAGGCATAGCCTTCGACGATCGCGATGCGTTTGCCCTTCAGCGCGCCGAACGACGCTGCCGAGACGTTGCTGCCGCGACGGCCGACGAGCACCAGGCGGTTTTCGAGATAAGGCTCCGAGTAGAGCAGCACTTCCTCACGCTGCTTGTCGCGCCAGGCGGCCGCGCTGCCGTCGTAGGGGCCACTGATCAGCGCCGGTGTGTATTTGTCGTTCTCGACGTGAGTAATCGCGGCCTTGACATCGATGCGGCCCAGCGCATGTTCGACGAGATCGAGCGCCAGCCGCGAGTTGCCGGGCTCTCCGGTAAACGGTGGCCAGACGGTCGAGACCAGCTTCAGCTCACGCTGCTGCGCCGACACTTGAAGCGTGGCGAGCAGGCACGCCACCGACACCAGAAACCACATACGCGCCTTCATGGACGCGAGCTTACTATCCGGAGATCCAATAGCCCACTGGCAGAAGTGACAGGGCGCGCCGGGTATCTTCGGCAAGGAGTTCGGTCACTCCTGCTTCCGAGGTCCGGTCGCGTCGGCTGCAAGCTGCACCAGTAAGGCGCGGACTTCGTGAAGATCGCGCGCGACGTGAACGCAACGCCCGCGAATGTCCTCTGTCGGCTGAATCAGGTCGGGCACCATGATGGTCATCATGCCCGCCGCGCTCGCGGCGCGCACGCCGTTCGGTGAATCTTCGAGCGCCAGGCAGGCGGCAGCGGCCACCCCGAGCTGCTCGGCCGCCTCGAGGAACGGATGCGGGTTTGGCTTTCCGAGTTCGCAGTCACCATCGGCAACGACGGCATGAAAGCGGCCCGACAAATCGTGAATCGCCAGGTTGCGCTGAACGTGCGTGTGCCCGGACGAGGTGGCGATGGCGCGCGGCAGGTTGCGCTCATCGAGCCAATCGAGCAGTTCGACGACGCCTGTCTTCAAGAACCGGCGGCCATGCAAGAGGCGATGGAAGTCTTCATCCACGGCGCGCCAGAACGCGTCGCAATCGAACGACGCACCGTAATGATCCATCAACTGCTTGCGGCCTTCATCTGAAGAAAGCCCGATCAACGACAGGAAGACGGTGTCGGGCATGTCGAAACGCAGTCGTAATGCGGCGGTTCTGGCGGCTTCGCGAACCATGGCCTCGGTGTCGAACAGCAGGCCGTCCATGTCGAACACGACGGCATCCGGCATCCGCGACAGGCTCATCGCTGTAACCGCAATGCCATCCAGCCGTCTTCCGTCAGTCGCGCGCGTTCG
>DASVFC010000735.1:0-5417 GCA_036380235.1 Vicinamibacterales bacterium | reverse complement strand
CTCGCGAGCATCGGCAATCGCGCGCGGATTCAACGACAGGATCGAACGGAATTGCGGGCCATGCTTGTCATAGGTCGAGATGCGCGCCAGGTACTCACGCGTGATGTCCTCGGACGTGGTGACGCCGTTCTCCATCGCCTGCTGCAGCTCGACCACGGTCTTCTCGAACACGCTGAAAGCCGGCCACTCGCGCGGCTCGAGCTGCCAATTGACGATGCGCGATCGCTGTAGAGGTGTAAGGCCCGCCGTATCCGGGCTCGCCGCAAGACGCTTCGCCATTTCCGTGACGGTGACGATTTCGCTGCCGGCCGGCGGAACGTGCGCATCCGCGCCCGCATACGGCGCGTCGCCGGTGATCAGCGCGTCCTTGAACGGAACCGGGTACCCGCCGCGAGGGTCGTACACCTCGCTTCTGCCCTTCACCACAAACGTCATCAGCGACGACGACTGCCCTGGCCGCAGGCGAAGCGTGAACACGTAGCCGATATGCGCGGGATCGAAGCCTGGCCAGCGGCTTTCGAACGGATCGGCGTACATGTCTCCAACCGCGGTGACGATCCCTTGCCGATCACCGACGACGTGTGCCGACGGACCATGTCCCGATGGTCCGTTCTGCGGCGACGCGGAGTCCTTCGCGTTCTGCATCATCGTCACGAACGAATCGGTCAGTTCGATTTCGCGATCGCCATCCGACGTCGTTGCTACGGTCGCGAGACCACCATCCTGATACGCGCCGACGGCACCGCCCCATGCGACGCGCACGACGCGATCCTCGTCGGTGGTGTTGGTCAGCGTGTCGACGTAGCGGAGGTAATTGGTATGCGACTGCGTGGTGATGTTGCGATCGACCACGACGCCGTCGACGAAAACGGGGGTGATGGAATCGAACCGGCCTTTGCCGTCGTGATGCAACCCGAAGCCGCGCAGGTAGTAATTGCGCGCGAGCACGGCGTCGTTGCCGCGGCGGATCTGCAGTTTCAAGTATCCGAAGCCGTTGAACGGGTTGGAACGGCCGCCCGTGGCGATGCCGCCGCTGTCTTGCGACCAGGGGCTGGTGTCCTGCACGTCCCAGAACTGTCCGTCGGCGGACGGGACCCGGGTGACGGCATGAATTTGTGCAATTGCCACCGCTGCCGTAAGTGCGGCCGCCAGCATGCCTCGGAAAATTTGCATGAGCGCGAATATACTCCGCGCATGAAGAAACTTTGCGTGTTGGTGGCGCTCTGCGCCATCGGACTGGCCTCGGTGCGGGCGCAGGAAAAACCGGCGCAGGAAGACACGGCGAAGCCGGCGGAGGGGTTCGCCCTCAAGACCGCGGAAACCATCGAGTTCACCACTGATGAAGTGACGTGGATGCAGGTGGACGTGTCGCCCGATGGCCGCACCATCCTGTTCGATCTGCTTGGGGATCTCTACACCATGCCGATCAGCGGCGGCGAGGCGACGCGGATCATGGGCGGGTTGTCGTTCGAAAGTCAGCCGACGTGGTCGCCGGACGGCAAAACGATCGCGTTCCTGAGCGATCGCACCGGCGTCGAAAACTTGTGGATCGCCGACGCCAATGGCTCGAACCCGCGCGCGGTGAGCAAGGACGGCCGCACCAACGATCGTCCACAGATCATGGTCTCTCCCGCCTGGACGCCGGATGGCAATTACATCGTGGTCTCGAAGTCGCGGCCGCCTGATCCCGGCACGTTCTGGCTGTTCATGTATCACCGCGATGGCGGCACCGGCGTGCGCATCGGTCCTGCGCCGCCGCCGCAACCCGGCCCGGACGCGCAGGGCCCGCCGCCCGTGCCACCCACGAACAGGATGGGCGCAGCGGTGTCTCCCGACGGCCGATTCATCTATTACACGCAGCGCACCGGCACGTTCACCTATAACGCTCGCTTTCCGCTGTGGCAAATCTATCGTCACGACACGGAGACCGGCGACGTCACGCAGGTCACCAACGCGCAGGGCAGTGCCATCCGTCCGGCCATTTCTCCCGACGGCAAGTGGATGGTTTACGGTACGCGGCACAAGGCCCACACCGGTCTTCGCGTTCGCAATCTCGAGACCGGCACCGAACGCTGGCTGGCCTACCCGGTGACGCGCGACGACCAGGAATCACGCGCCAGCCGCGACACGCTGCCGCGCTACGACTTCATGCCCGACGGCAAGTCGTTGATCGTGCCGGTAAACGGCAAGCTGCAGAGGATCGACTTTACCAGCGGCGAAGCGACGCCGATTCCATTCACCGCCAAAGTGCAGGCCGAGATCGCACCGCGTGTGTATTCAACGGTGCGCGTCGAAGACGGCGACAAGGTGCGCGCGCGGTTGATTCGCTGGCCGACGCTGTCGCCCGATGGCCGCAAGCTGGTGTTCTCGGCCATGAACCGCCTCTACATCCAGGATTACCCGAACGGCACGCCGCGCCTTCTCACGACACCTGTTGCACCCGCTGCACCCGTCGCACCCGCTACACCCGTCGCACCCGCTGCACCCGTCGCACCCGCTGCACCCGTTGCACCCGCTGCACTCGCCGAAGGCGAATTCATGCCGACCTGGTCGCCCGATGGCCAATCGATCGTCTACACCACGTGGACGACGACGGGCGGACATATCAAGCGCGTCAGCGCGAACGGCGGAGCTGCACAGACGCTGACCCGCAACGAGGGCTATTACCTCGATCCCGCGTTCTCTCCCGACGGGACCCGTATTGTCTTCATGTCCGGCGCCGCGTCCGATCAGCTGTATTCGATCCTGCTCGACACCCCTCCGGACGATCACCGCGAACAGCACCAGTCGCCCGGGGAGATCACGGGCGTCAATCCGCCCAACACGCTCGAGATCCGGTGGATGCCTGCCAGCGGCGGCGACACCACGCTGATTGCGTCGGCGCAAGGTGGCCGCGGCCTGCACTTCGCCCGCGACGGCTCGCGACTCTATTTCACGACCAATCGCGGCCTGCAGTCGATCACCATGGATGGCTACGATCGGCGAACGCTGTTCCGCATCACCGGCAACGGTCCGGGCAACAACCCCCCTGGCGCCGAGGACATCCGGCTGTCGCCCGCCGCGTCGCGCGCCTTCATCAGCATTCAAGGCAAGCACTACGTCGTGACCACGCCAAGAGCCGGTCGCGAGACCGTGGAAATCCGTATCCAGGGCCGCGCCGACAACACCGCCGTGCCGGTCAAGGCGATGTCTCTCGAGGGTGGCGATTACATCGGGTGGACGCGCGATGGTAAGGCGGTGACGTGGGCCTGGGGCTCGCAGTTCTTCCGCCAGGACCTGGACGCTGCCGAACCGCAGAAATCCGACGTCGTGATCGAATTGCCGCGCGTGAAACCGCAGGGGTCCGTGCTGCTGACCGGCGCGCGCATCATCACGATGAAGGGTAATGAAGTGATTCCTCAGGGCGACGTGCTCGTCACCGGCAATCGTATCGTCGCTGTCGGCAAGCGCGGCTCGCTGACCGTGCCGTCAGGGACGCGCTCGATCAGCGTGGCCGGCAAGACCATCATGCCCGGCTTCGTGGACGCGCATTCGCACATGTGGGCGCCGCGTGGGCTGCACCAGACCGAGGTGTGGCAGTACCTCGCCAACCTCGCATACGGTGTCACCACGACGCGCGATCCGCAGACGTCGACACCCGACGTGTTCGCGTATGCGGACATGGTGGACAGCGGCATGATGCCGGGCCCGCGCATCTACGCGACAGGGCCAGGTGTGTTCTCCGGCTCGGGCATCGACAGCCGTGAAGCGGCGTTCCGTTTCGTGAAGCGCTACAAGGAAGCATACCGGACCAATACGCTCAAGCAATATGTGGCCGGCGATCGGATCGTACGCCAATGGATCCTCGAGGCGTGCAAGGAATACGGCATCACGCCGACGATTGAAGGCTCGCTCGATCTGAAGCTGAACCTGACGCAGATGGCCGACGGCTATTCCGGCCAGGAGCACAGCTTCCCGATCGCGCCGCTCTACAAGGACGTGACAATGTTCACGGCGAAGACGAAGACGTTCTATACGCCGACGATCCTCGTGGCCTACGGTGCGCCGTGGAGCGAGAACTACTGGTTTGAAACGGAGTCACCGGCCAGCGACGCCAAGCTGCGTAAGTGGGTGCCGTGGGAATTGCTCGACGGCATGGTGCGTCGTCGGCCGCAATGGTTCCTGCCCGAGGAATACGGACATGCGTTGATCGCCAAGGGTGTGACGGACGTGGTGCGCGCCGGCGGGCGAGCGGGTCTCGGCTCACACGGCCAGCTGCAAGGCCTCGGTGCGCATTGGGAAACATGGAACCTGGCTTCGGGCGGCCTCACGCCGCACGAAACGCTGCAGGTGATCACGATGCACAGTGCCGAGGCGATTGGCTTGCAGCAGGATGTCGGATCGCTCGAGGCCGGCAAGCTCGCCGATTTGATCGTGCTCGACCGCAACCCGCTCGAGAACATCAAGAACACCAACTCGATCCGTTACGTGATGAAGAACGGCGAGCTCTATGAAGGCGACACCCTCAACATGGTGTGGCCGCAATCGAAGCCGTTGCCGAAGCAGTTCTGGTGGGACACCGAACCGAAGGGATCTCGGATTGGAGATGTGAGATTGCAGAAGTAGTTACATCGCAGCGCGGACGGCCGACGGGGTCTTGCCGAAACTCCGTCGGAACGTTTCGGTGAAGTGGCTGTGGCTGGAGAATCCCAGGTCGAGTGCGATCTCGACCAGATCGACGTTCGCGTCGGCGAACCGCTCGAGCGCCGATCGCAGCCGCAACTGGTTGCGATAGGCGTGCAGCGTGAAGCCGGTGCGCACCTTGAAGACCCGCGAGAGGTGGAACACCGATGAATCCACCTCGCGGGCGATGTCGGACAGCGACAGGTTGTCCCTGAACTTGCGCGCGATCACGTCGCGCGCCGCCTCCACCAGATCGACGTCCCGCCGCTGGCGTGCTCGCAGGCGCGGCTTCACACCCTGGTGGACATAGGCCAGGGCGGTGACATCGGCCAGGATCGACAACACCGCTTCCTCAACGAACAATCGATCGGCGCGCGGCTCCTGTGAGACGTGCTCGAAGACCATCCGCTGCCGAAGATAGCTCTCCGCATCGCTCGGTCCATGTGAAAAGCGGAAGGGTGAGTCGCGGCGATCGACCACCGCCGGTTCATGCGCCGCCAGCGTCTCGGCCACCGCGCCTGGCGCCACCGCGAACCATTCACAGTGATCACCGCGGGCGCTCAACTTGTAACGCGAGTAGGCCTGGCCGCGGTTGTAATACGTGACCGTATTCGCATCGGCGACGAACGGGTCGCCGCCGTCGTGTTGAATCCACACGCTTTCGCGCGGGAACACGAACAACGTGTCGGAGGCCGGTCCCGAGTTCGAGAAGATCGGGTTCTCCGCGGGACACCGCCAGCGGCCGACACGTACGA
>DASVFC010000734.1:0-2975 GCA_036380235.1 Vicinamibacterales bacterium | reverse complement strand
CGATCGAGGTCGACGGCCACGAGTTGCCCACCTTTGAGCGGGATGTACGCCGACGCTGCGTCATACCCCGGCCGCGCGACCGGCACGGTGGCAAACGTGACCGACCATCGGGCATCGAGCGCCGGTGCCGCCGGCGGCGTTTCGGGCTGGACGAGCGCGAGCAACGCCGCGAAGAAGTGCGCCATCCCGAGTATAATAACCACCTTACCCTCAATCATTTAAGACGTGGCTCACCAAACCATACTCGTTCTGGATTTTGGCTCGCAGTTCACCCAGCTGATCGCGCGTCGGCTGCGCGAGCTCTCGGTTTATTGCGAAATCCTCCCGTTCAACACACCCGCGGCAACGATCAAGGCGAGGCAACCGGTCGGCATCATCCTGTCGGGCGGTCCCAGCAGCGTAGACGAGGATGGCGCCCCGCATTGCGACCGCGCCGTGCTGGACATCGGCGTCCCGACGCTGGGCATCTGCTACGGCATGCAGCTGATGACCAACATGCTCGGCGGCACGCTCGGCCGTTCGGCGCATCGAGAGTTCGGCCACGCCCTGGTGCGTCGGGATACGGCGATCAGCTCGCGGATGTTGAAGGGCATGCCCGACGAGTTGAAAGTATGGGCGAGCCACGGCGACTTTGTCGCCGCCGCCCCGCCGGGATTTGCCGTGGCCGCGACCAGCAACAACGCGCCGGTGGCGGTGATGGAAGCGCCCGAACGCGGCTATTACGCCCTGTTGTTTCATCCCGAGGTCGCACATACCGACCGCGGCAAAGAGTTGCTGCGCAATTTCGCGTTCGATGTCTGCGGCTGCACCGGCGATTGGACGATCGCGTCTTTCATTGACGAGGCGACCGCGCGCATCAAGACGCAGGTGGGTGAGGGCCGCGTCGTGTGCGGGCTCTCGGGCGGCGTGGACTCCACCGTCGCCGCGTCGCTGATTCATCACGCCATCGGCGATCACCTGCAGTGCATCTTCGTCGACAACGGCCTGCTGCGGTTGAACGAGGCGCAGCAGGTGGTGGAGCGTTACAAGAAACTGCGCCTGCCGGTGCATCACGTGGACGCCAGCGACGTCTTCCTCGAGCGGCTCGCCGGCGTCACCGATCCCGAAAAGAAGCGCAAGATCATCGGCAAGACTTTCATCGACGTTTTCAACGACAAGGCGAAGCAGCTCGGCGAGTTCGACTTCCTCGCGCAAGGCACGCTGTATCCCGACGTTATCGAGTCGGTGTCGGTCCGCGGACCGTCGGCGACGATCAAGAGCCATCACAACGTCGGCGGGTTACCCGAAGGCATGAAGTTCAAGCTGGTGGAGCCGCTGCGCGAGCTGTTCAAGGATGAAGTGCGCGCGGTGGGCCGCGACCTCGGCATCGACAAGGAGTTTCTCGTCCGCCAGCCGTTCCCGGGGCCGGGCCTCGCGGTGCGCATCATCGGCGAGATCACGCGCGAGAAGATCAAGCTGCTGCAGAAGGCCGACGCGATCGTGGCCGACGAAGTCCGCAAGGCGGGATGGTATGAGCGCATCTGGCAAAGCTTCGCCGTGCTGCTGCCGGTGCAGAGCGTGGGCGTGATGGGCGACGCGCGGACCTACGAGTTCACCGTCGCCGTCCGTGCCGTCGAGAGCCTCGACGGCATGACCGCCGACTGGGCGCGGTTGCCGCACGACCTGCTCGCCAGCATTTCGTCGCGCATCGTCAACGAGGTCCGTGGCATCAATCGCGTCGTCTACGACATCTCCTCCAAGCCCCCCTCAACGATCGAGTGGGAATAGCTCATGCCTGAATTCGTCCATCTGCATCTCCACACAGAGTTTTCTCTGTTGGACGGTGCCTGCCGCATCGACGAGCTGCTCGACCAGGCGCAGCAGCTGAAAATGCCGGCGCTCGCCGTCACCGAGCACGGCAACATGTTCTCGTCCGTCGTCTTTCACGATGCGGCGAGGAAGCGCGGCATCAACCCGATCCTCGGTTGCGAGGTCTACGTCGCGCCGGGCGATCGCCGCGACAAGAGCGGCACCCCCGGCGAAACCGCGAACCATCTCGTGCTGCTCGCCGAAAACGAGAAGGGATTCAAGAATCTCATCAAGCTGGTGTCGTCCGGGTACACCGAAGGCTTCTATTACAAGCCGCGCATCGACAAGCAGCTGCTCGCGCAGCACGCCGACGGGTTGATCGGCCTGAGCAGCTGCCTGAAGGGTGAAGTCGCCACGGAAATCCGATCCGAGCAGGCGAAGAAGGCCATCGCCGCGGCGGCGAGCTATCGCGACATCCTCGGCGCCGGCAACTTCTTCCTCGAGATGCAGTACCAGGGCATCGACGAGCAGCGCATCGTCAATAACGGCCTGCTGCCGATTGCCCGCGACCTCAACATGCCGCTCGTCGCCACCAACGACGTGCACTACCTGCGCCACGGCGATCACAAGCCGCACGACATCCTGTTGTGCATCGGCACCGGCAAGTCGGTCAACGACAGCCAGCGCTTGAAGTATCACGGCGACCAGTTCTTCCTGAAGTCAGCCGAGCAGATGGCGCAGGTGTTTGGCGACTATCCGGAGGCGATGAAGAACACGCTGCTCATCGCCGAGCGGTGCAACGTCACCATCCCGTCGGGACAGAACCACCTGCCGAAGTTTGCGGTGCCGGAGGGCTACGACACCGACAGCTACTTCGAGCACGTGGTGCGGCAGGGGTTTACGCAGCGTCTGGAACGGCTCCGCCAGCTCGACGCGGACGGGAAGCTACGTCACACTCTCGCGGAGTACGACGAGCGCCTCGCCTACGAGATCGCGATGATCAAGAAGATGGGGTATCCCGGCTACTTCTTGATCGTCTGGGACTTCATCCGCTACGCGCGCGAGCACGGCATTCCCGTCGGACCAGGCCGCGGCTCGGCCGCGGGTAGTCTCGCGGCCTGGGCGCTGCGCATCACCGACGTCGACCCGCTGCATTACGACCTCATCTTCGAGCGCTTCCTGAATCC
>DASVFC010000733.1:0-6583 GCA_036380235.1 Vicinamibacterales bacterium | reverse complement strand
CCGATCGGCCGCACGTGCTGCGCGAAATGATGTACGTGTGCCGCACCGCCGGCACGCTGTCGGTGCCCGGCGTCTACGGCGGTTTCCTCGACAAGATTCCGTTCGGAGCGGCGATGAACAAGGGCCTCACCATCCGCATGGGCCAGACGCACGTCAACCGCTGGACGCCGGACTTGTTGCGGCGCATCGAAGAGGGCCAGATCGATCCATCGTTCGTGATCACGCACAAGGCCAGCCTCGCTGATGGCCCCGACATGTACACCACGTTCCGTGACAAGTCAGACGGCTGCATCAAGGTCGTGCTCAAGCCGGATCTATCCCGCCGCAGCCCCGAGCCGCGGGCACATGGAGTTCACTGATATGCAACACGCTCTTTCCACACGTCCTGATTCCCGCTACCGCGAAACTACGGCGGGCCAGCTGGCGATGCAGCTTGGCTGGTTCAGCATCGCGTTGGGCGCCGCGGAGTTGTTTGCCTCGCGGCACATGGCGCGTGCGCTGGGCATGCGCGGCCAGGAGAACCTGATCCGCGCCTATGGCGTTCGCGAAATCGTCAAGGGCGTCGGCATCCTGACGTCACCCAACCCCACGCCGTGGTTATGGGGACGCGTCGCCGGCGACGCGCTCGACCTGGCCACGCTGGCGTATGCCTATCGAAACAATCCCAAGGGCCGCAACGTGGCGATCGCGATGGCCAACGTTGCCACCGTCACCGCGCTCGACGTGATGGCGGCGCAACAGCTCGGTGCGATCTCGCACCGGCAGGAGATGCCAACGCGCGATTACAGCGACCGCTCGGGATTCCCGCGCGGCGTCGAGGCGTCGCGCGGCCTGGCGTCCAACGCCGACATCCCCGCGGACTTCAAGACGCCGGTAGCCCTGCAGCCGCTCGCCACGTAAAAGGGAACCTGCTTCCCTTTTACGAAACGCGTAAAAGCGATCGGGCGGCGGAATATACTTTCTGCCGCTTGATCGCTTTTTTTGCGCGCGCATATGCACCGTAAACACTCGGCTTGGCCCCGGCAGTAGTAGTCGACAATGCGGTTCGCGCCTATCCTCGCCGCCATCTTTCTGCTGGGCGGAGCCGCGTCGGCACTGGCGCAAAGCACTCGAGATGGGCGCGTGCTCGTCACCGTGGTTGACGTGACCGACGCCATCCTGCCCGGCGCGACGGTCACGCTGATTTCAGAAGAAGACACCGCCCGACCGCCTGCGACCGGCACAACTGCAGATAACGGCGTGGCGGCGATCGACGCGCTGCGGCCCGGCCGATACACGATCAAGGCGGAGTTCGCGGGATTCGACGCCGGGCAGCTGACGGGTGTGCGCGTGCGGGCCGGCGACAACAAACACCAAATCGAGCTGGCGATCACCGGCTTCGAGGACACGATCGAAGTGGGACGCGACGCCACGTCGGCAGCCGCGGATCCGAACGGCGGCTCGCTGTCGACGCAGTTGACCGCCGAGGAGATCGAGGCGCTGCCCGACGATCCCAACGATCTCGTCAACCAGCTGGTTGAAATGGTCGGCGGCGCCGCCCGCGTGCGCATCGACGGCTTCAATGGCGGGTCGCTGCCGTCGCGCGACGTCATTCGCTCGATCCGCATCGTCCGCGACACCTTTCCCGCCGAGAACCACTCCGCAGAAAACGACGGCATCGACATCATCACGCAAGCCGGCGTCGGGCCAATTCGCGGCGGCTTGTCCACACGCGTGCGCGACAGCGCATTCAGCGGCGACAACCCGTTCGTCGACGTCGAAGCGCCGGAGCATTCGCGCAATCTCGACCTCAATCTCGGCGGCGCCATTGTGCCGAACAAGAGTTCGTTTTCGCTGTTCGCCGGCGGCCGGCACCAGTACGACACGCCGGTGGCCACCTTCACTACGCTCACCGGGAATAAGGAATCACGCCTGCTCGCGCGTCGGCCGACCGACGGCTGGAACGTCAACGGCATGCTCGACTACGCGCTGACGACGCAACACATGCTGCGGGTCGGGTATTCGCAGAATTCATCGTCGCGCCGCAACCTGGGCATCGGCGGTTTCGATCTCACCGAGCGCGCCTACGCAAACGAATCGCGCGGTAATCAACTGCGCCTGCAGGAGACGGGGCCGCTCGGGGCCAACATGTTTGTGAATACGCGCCTGCAACTGCGTCTGAATCGAACGGCCTCGGCGGCCGCGCTCGAAGCGCCGACCATCCGCGTCCTCGACGCCTTCACGCGCGGCGGCGCGCAGGTCAGGGGCGGCCGCAACCAGAAAGACCTCGAGCTGTCGTCGGATCTCAACTACGTGCGCGGCATCCATACCATGCGCGCCGGCGTGTTGATCGAGGGACGGCGTCATCGCGCCGACGATGCGTCGAATTACCTAGGGACGTATGTGTTCTCGAGCCAGGAAGATTTCGAACTCGGGCTGGCGCGGAACTACACGCGCCGCATCGGCGATCCGCTGATCGAGTACTCGCAGGTCGAAGCCGCGATTTACCTTCAGGACGACGTGCGGCTGCGTCGCAACCTGACGTTCAGCCCGGGGTTGCGTTATGAGGTGCAAACCCACGTCCACGATCTGACGGGCTTCGCGCCACGGCTCGGACTGACGTGGGCGCCGGGCGCGGATGGCCTCACCACGATTCGCGCCAGCTGGGGCATCTTCTACAACTGGCTCGGCTCAGGCGTGTACGAGCAAACCCTGCGCGTCAACGGCGAGCGCCAGCGCGAGGTGAACATCGTCAATCCGCCCTATCCCGATCTGATCGATACGGATCCGTCGACACCGTTGCCGGCGGCAGCCACGAACAAATACCTCCTTGGCGACATCAACATGGAGCGGATCTATCGATACAGCGCGGCGCTCGATCGCACGCTGACGCCGAAGCTGCGGACCAGCATGACGTTTTCGATCGCGCGTTACGGCAATCAACTCCGCGGCTTGAACCGCAACGCGCCCGTGAACGGCGTGCGGCCGGATCCGTCATTCGCGAACGTGATCGAGGTCGTCTCCGACGCCTCGATGCATACCGTCGACGTCGTCCCGGACTTCAGCATCAATTTCGCGGGCGGTGTTCGCAACGCCAATACCGCGAAGTGGAACCCGCTGCGCACCGTCATCAGGTTCAATTACCGGTATCGCCGCGCTGACAACAATACCGACGGGGCGTTCAGCGTGCCACCCACGGGCTCGCTCGACGATCAGTGGGCACCGGCGTCGAGCGATACGCGGCACCGGCTGCGCGGATCGGTGTCGACGCAGGCTCTGCGGAACTTGAACGCGCAACTGAGTTGGGACGCCAACAGCGGCGCGCCTTACACCATCACGACCGGCACCGACGACAATGGTGATTCGATTTTCAACGATCGACCGCTGATGACGCCGCGCAATAGCGCGCGGCTGCCGTGGCGCTCGACGTTGTCGGCAAATTTCTCCTACACGATTCCGTTCGGCGCAGCGGCGGTTGAAGGTGGTGCGCGGGGCGGACGCGGCGGGCCGCGCGGTGGTGCACGCCAACGCGGCGTCACGCTCAACGTGTCGATCAACAACTTGACCGACCGCGCCAATTATTCCGGCTTCAGCGGTGTAATGACGTCGCAATACTTCATGCAGGCGACCAACGTCTCGAATCCCCGCCAGGTCGATTTCTCGCTGCGCTTCAACTTCTGAGATAGCGGTTCTCCCACCGCGCGGGTACGCCTTGTGCTTGCGATCGCTTGTGGAGTTGCCGTCGAAGGCAGCGCTCAACCGAAGAGGGGTGTGGAGCCCGCGCATCGAAACGTTTCAGAGGGGCGACGAATTGATCCTCTCCGCCGAACTGCCGGGGTTGAAGCGAGAGCCACGTTCAGGAACAACGTGCTCGAAGTCGAGCTGCAGGCGCGGCCGATCGGTGGACATCAACGAAGGCTAGTCGGCGGCACCTTTCCTGGGCGAGAATCGGGCGGTTGACTCCGCCCGATTCCACTCGCAGACAGATTGTCATCCTGGGCGCCGGCGCAATTGGCAGCGTCTATGGCGCGAAACTTTCCCAGCACCACGACGTCACCCTGGTCGGCGGCGCCGCGCACGTCGAGGCGATCCAGCGAGACGGCCTTCGGTTCCAGGGACTGTTGTCCGGCACGCTGCGACTGCCGGCGGTGACGCGGCTCGAGAAGATCGACCCCGGCACCCTGATCCTGCTCACCACGAAGGTGAATAACAACGTGGCAGCGGTTGCGCCCATTGTGCCGCTGCTGCCGCGCGGCGGCGTCACCATCGTGTGCGTCCAGAACGGCTTGTATTCGGAAGATCTGGTCAAGGATCTCGTCGGAGACCGCGCGCTCGTGCTGCGAGCGATTACGCAGGTCGGCGGCGTGCTGGTCGGGCCGGGGTTCGTCGATCACACGGTGGCGGGGTACACGCTGTTGGAACAACATGCCGAATCGCCTTCGATTGCGGCGGTGCTTACCGGCGCCGGTCTCGACGGCCGCATCATCCCCGACATCAAGAAGGAGATGTGGCGCAAGGTGATCTTCAACTGCGTGATCAACCCGACCACGTCCCTGCTCAGCTGCGACGTCGGCGGCATCGTCGATCCGCAGCTGAACGGGCTGAAGCGGCAGATCATCGACGAATGCCTCGCGGTGGCGAAAGCTGACGGCGTCACATTTGATGACCTGTCTGCCGAATCGGCGGCCGCGCAAGCGGATGACTTTGTGGCCCTGATCGATCGCGTCTTCGCCGGCGCCCGCACCATAGCCTCGATGCGCCAAGACCTGATGAAGGGCCGCGCCACTGAGATCGATCACATGAACGGCGCCGTCGCCCGCCTCGGCGCCCAATTCGGCCTCACCTGCCCCGTCAACACCGCCCTGACGACGATGATCAAATACCTCGAAGCCCGCCCGCTGGGGCAGTCTGGCCCCGACTTAGCGAGACGCTAGAAATCGATTCGCTAAGTCGAGGTGGGACTTCCTCTGTGTCGCGGATCTTGCATCAATCGCCCGTGATGCAGACCGAGCTCCGCGGCATCCGTATTTCGAGCCCTACCCGCATCGTCTACCCTGGGCTCGGGCTAACGAAGCTCGACCTCGTTCGCTACTACGACACGGTCGCCGAGGCGATGTTCCCGCACGTGAAGGATCGACCGCTGACGCTCGTGCATTGCCCGGAGGGCCTCCAGGCGCCCTGCAACTACATGCGGCACCGACGAGTTTGGGGTCCCAGCGTGCTGAAGCGCGTGGCGATCAGGGAAAAGACCAAGGTTGGCGAATACCTCGCGGTGGTAAACGTCGAAGGCATCATCGCGCTCGCGCAGATGGGCATCATCGAAGTGCACACATGGAACTCGACAATCGACGACGTCGAGCGGCCGAATCGCATCGTGTGGGATCTCGATCCCGGACCGGCGGTGGCATTTAAGGAAGTGATGGCGGGCGCGATCGCGGTGCGGAAGATGCTCGAGACCCTGGGGCTCGAAACGTGGGTGAAAACCACCGGCGGTCACGGCATTCACGTGGTTGCGCCGCTGAAACCGGATCGACAGTGGGACGAATGCCTGGAGTTCGCCAAGGCGGTGGCCGAAGCGCTGGTGCGCAGCAACCCGCTCTACACCATCGCCTTCGCCAAGGCGGGCCGCGAAAAGAAAATCCTGATCGACTATCTGCGCAATAACCGCACCAATACGTCGGTCGCCGCATTCTCGGCCCGTGCCAGGCCGTCAGCGACCGTATCGATGCCGGTCAGCTGGCAGCAACTGACGGCGAAGCTCGATCCGCAACGCTTCACGGTACTGACCTCGCCGAAGAAGCTGCGGACCGATCCATGGCGCGAGTACTGGCGCTGCAAACAGAAGATTTCGGCGGCGGCTTTCACCGCGATCACCAAGTTACGGCACATCGCCTAGGGAGTCTCCGCCAAAAAAGCAGCCAGCGTTCGCGCGCATTGCCCCGACTCCGGCCGGGCGAGTAGACTGGCGCCATGCCTGTCTCCCCTGCCGGTCTCCGCATCCTGTCGCCGAACGAGGTGGTCGATCAGCTGCGCGCCTTGCGCGCGAAACAGCCGGTCAAATACACGGCCTTCTATTCGAGCCAGCTTGGCGGTGTGGTGACCGATCCGGCGTTAATGGTGATCCCGTTCGACGATCACATGGTGCACCGCGGCCACGGCATCTTCGACACCGCCGGCATCGTCAACGGCAAAATCTACGATCTGGATGCGCACCTCGATCGGTTCCTGAAGTCCGCAGAGCGCTCGAAGCTGAAGCTGCCGTGCAGCCGCGAGGAGATGCGCGACATCATCATCAAGACCACGGCGGCCAGCGGCCGTCGTGACGGCTCAATCCGTTACTGGCTGTCGTCGGGTCCCGGCAGCCTCGATCTGATGCCGGCGCCGGGGGCCGAGCCTGGGTTCTTCGTGATGATCTTTCCCGGCCTCATCTATCCCGACAAGTGGAAGACCGATGGCGTGCGCGTGATGACCACGACCTATCCGATCAAGCCACCGCTCTACGCCATCACCAAGACCACCAACTATCTGCCGAACGTGTTGATGCAGATGGAGGCGAAGGAAAAAGGCTTCGACAACGGCGTGTTCATCGATCACGACGGCCACG
>DASVFC010000732.1:0-2285 GCA_036380235.1 Vicinamibacterales bacterium | reverse complement strand
GCGATATTCCTCGAGGAGGTAGCGTCCCAGTTTTGTGCCGTCGGCGGCGCGTTCAGCCTCGGCTGAATCGACAAACGGCAGGTCCTCGGCGCAGTAGACGCCGAAATGCACGCCGAGAGCGATCTGTGCCTCGAGGCCGCGGGCGCGGTTCACGTAGGCCTGCGCCAGCGGCGTGTAATCACCTGCGGCGGCGCGCCGAAACCACCCGGGCAGCGCAAGCGCTTCGTTGCCATAGAGTGCGCCACGCGTGGCGTAAGCGAGATCGCGTTCTCCGAACACGACGGCTTCGCTTTGACCGTTGTTCGGATCGCGGATCGACACGCGAACAGGATCGCGGCGGAGACGTGTGAACGCCGTTTCGATGTCGCGGCGCAAACGCGGAAAGGTGGTGTTGCACGCCTCGTCGCGGCTGCAGTCGTTGATGAGGGCGTCGAGCGCGGCGTCTGCATCGCGTGCGCCGGTGGTCGGCCAGCTGAAATCGGGTGGCGCCACCGCGTCCAGGGTCAGCGTGCGAATGCGATCCGGCATCTGCCGGATCAACTCCAGGCCCAGACGGGTGCCGTAGGAGACACCTATAACGTTCACCGTCTTGTAGCCGAGGTGATCGAACACAGTTGCGTAATCGCGTGCGGCGATGGTGGTGGTGTACTGCGTCAGATCGGCGTGTTGCGCCAACGCATCACGACACGCGGTCAATCGTGCGCGGTCGAACAGCGCACCGGTCAGCGTTGTGGCCGTCGTCGCCGGCGGACACCACAAGCCGTTCGAGGTGCCGGTGCCGCGTTGATCGATCAGCACCAGGTCGCGTTGATCGCGATAGGCGGCGAAACGCTGCGCCATGATCGGCGCGAGATCGGCCGCGCCCTGGCCGGGTCCGCCGGCGAGCGGTACGACCGGGTCGGGCGCCGGTGTGGCAGACGCTGACTGCAGCACGATCACGCGCAGATCGATCGCGCGATTGCTGTTCGGCGATTCCTTCACCCGCACCGTTGTGCACAGCGTCGGACCGTTGACGCCCTCAACCGCGCAGGGTGCCGGCCGCCCCTGCGCCGAGGTGCGCGTCGTGGAAGACGCGGTACCGCACGCGATGGCGGCGATGGCGAGGACCGCGGCCGCGGGCACGCGCATCAGCGACGAGAGGCGCGCATCCGCAGGTGTTGCGGTCGCAGGGTGATGCGCGGTTCAGGCGTCGGGGCCGTGACCGGCGTGAATCGCCAGCGTTGCGCGATGGTGGCGAGCAGCAGGATTGCCTCCGTCCACGCGAACGACTCGCCGATGCAGATGCGCGTGCCACCGCCGAAAGGGAAGTAGGCGTACTTCGGACGGGAGCCGGGATCGGGGATCCGGGGGCGGGGATCGGGGAGCCGGGAGCCGGAGGTGCCGAGCCAGCGTTCCGGCTTGAATGACAGCGGATCGTCCCACCATCGCGGATCGCGGTGCGCCACCCACTGACTGATGAGCACCAGCGCATCGCGCTCGATCGCATATCCGCCGATCGTATGCGGCTCGGTCACGCGGCGTCCCATGGTCCACGCCGGCGGATACAGCCGCATGGACTCGGCGATCACCGCGCGCGTGTATTCGAGCTTGGGAACGTCCTCGACGGTGGGCGCCCGTGACGGCATGCCTTGCCGCGCGCCGGCGAGCACGCGATCGATCTCTTCGTGCAACTTCTGTTCAACCGCCGGGGCGCTGCCGAGCAGGTGGAACGTCCACGCCATCGCATTCGCCGTCGTCTCGTGACCGGCGAGGAAGATCGTCATCGCCTCGTCGCGGATCTGCTGATCGCTCATGCCAGGTTCCGCCGGGTTCTCCGGATCGCGCGCCGCGAGCAGCATCGAGACCAGGTCGTGCGAGGCGTCGGGGTTGGCGCGCCGTTCGGCGATCACGCGCAGGATGATGCGATCGAGACGCGCCCGCGCCTTGCGAACTTTCACGAACGGGCCGACGGGCAGTTTCTCGATCAACTCGATGCCGGGCAGCACCGCGTAGGCAAAGGTCTGCACCGCGTCGGTCAACGCCTCGCGCACTTCGTCCGCATCTTTCTGGACGTTGGTCGAGAACAGCGTCTCGCCGACAATCGCCAGCGTCAACCCGCCCATCTCGTCGGTGACATCGATCGTCGCGCCGTCGGTGACGCTGTCGCGCCACCGCACCGCATGTCGGACCATTGCGTCGGCGAAGCGCTGCACCTGCTGGCGGTGAAACAGCGGCTGGATCGTGCGCCGCTGCCGCAGGTGCATCTGCCCTTCAGAGGTCAGCAAACCCTCGCCGAGCAGTCGCTT
>DASVFC010000731.1:0-3835 GCA_036380235.1 Vicinamibacterales bacterium | reverse complement strand
CACCGTCGCCGCCGCCAGCACGCGCCCGAGCGAGGCGGCGATCCGCGCTCCCTCGAGACCGCCGATTTCGCGTCGCAAGAGCAACAGCTGCACCGTCGCATTGAGAATTGCGGTAATCGACGTGCCCAACGCGAGTCCGCGATACCCCATCATGCGGACGAGCGCCAGGTTGAGCGCGACGTTGACCAGCACCGATCCGGCCGACACCATCACCGGCACGCGGCTGCGCTGCAACGCGTAGAACGTCGGCGAGATGATGCGCACGATCGAATAACCCACGAGGCCGATCGCATAGAACTGCAGCGCCGCCGCCGTCGCCGCCGTATCGGCAGGCGTGAACTCACCGCGCTCGAAGATCACCGCAACAATCGGACGCGCCAGGACGATCAGGCCGACGGTCGCCGGCACGTTGAGAAACATCATCAAGCCGAGGGCATTCGCCAGGGTCGACCGGATGCGCGCGAACTCCTGATTGGCAACCATGCGCGAGATGACCGGCGTGGCCGCGGTCGCGATCGAGACGCCGAACAACCCGATCGGCAGGTACATCAGGCGAAACGCGAAGTCGAGCCACGACACCGCGCCGGTGCCCTGGCTGGTGGCGAGCACGGTGTTGACGAACACGTTGATCTGCGTCGCCGCCATGCCGATGGTGCCTGGGCCCATCAACAGCAGGACGCGATGCAGGCCCTCGTCTTTCAGGTTCAGCATCGCGCGATAGCGAAATCCCTCGCGCTTGAGTGGCGGCCACTGAATGGCGAGCTGCCCGATGCCGCCAACGAGCGTTGCAATCGCGACGATCGTGATCGGTGCAATCCCCATGGCCGGCGCCAACGGGATCAGCGTCACCGACATCACGATGACCGCGACGTTGAACATCGCCGGCGATAGCGCGGGGATGAAGAAGTGGCCGAGCGAATTGAGCATCCCCATCAAAGCCGCGGCCACGGCCACGAGCGTGAGGAACGGAAAAGAGATGCGCGTCAGGTAGATGGTGAGCTCGAGCTTGCCCGGGACTTCGGCGAAGTCGGACGCATACAAACGCACCAACGGCTCCGCGAAGATCACGCCGGCGATGACGACGATGCCGGTGACGATCAGTAGCGCGTTGATCACCGAGCTGGCAAGCTGCCACGCCCGCTCCCGGCCATTCAGCGTGAGCTCACGCGTAAACGTCGGCACGAACGCCGCGCTCATCGCGCCCTCGGCAAACAGATCGCGGACGAGATTCGGGATGCGGCTGGCGACGCGATAGGCGTCGTTGGCGTCGCCGGCGCCAAAGTAGAAGGCCAGTACCTGATCGCGCACCAACCCGAGCACGCGGCTCGTGATCGTGGCCAGACCGAAGACGCCGGCCGAACGGGCCAGGCGTCGATTCCCGCCTTGACGCGCCGGCGCGTCGACGGGACTGGGTCCGCCGTCGCTCGTGCGAGCGTTAGCGGGACTGTCGGAATCGGCCATCAGGTGTGCAAAAGCCTAGCATGCGCGCTGGTGTGCGCTCGTGGAACGGCGTCCCGGTAACGAACAGACCGTTCGTCACCAAGGTTTACGAAAACTTGACATCAGGAGCCAAACATTTCGGCGGGATGGTCCGTCTATTAATTTGAAAGGCCTAGTCAGCCTCTCACCATCCTCCTTAGGGCTCTGGCCGAACGGCTTGAGCCCTATTTTTTGTACTAGCCGCAGCATTCACGAAAGTCGTGCTTTCACCGCTTCGCTGACTTTCTTGCCATCCACAGTCTTGCCGGCAAGTGCAGCCATTGCCGCCTTCATGACTTTGCCCATGTCCTTCGCACCCGTAGCCCCGGTCTCGGCAACGGCCGCCGCCACCGCGGCCGCTACTTCTTCGTCCGAGGCCGCGGCAGGGAGGTAGCCGTTGAGAATCGTGATCTCCGCCTGCTCCTTGTCGGCGAGATCCTGTCGGCCGCCCTTGGTGAACTGCTCGATCGAATCCCTGCGCTGTTTGACCAGCGTCGACACGACCTGCAACTCCTCGGTGGCATCGAGCGCGCGACCCTTCTCGATGCTCTTGTTGGTGAGCGCGGTCTTCAGCATGCGTAACGCGGTGAGGCGCGTTTGATCCTTCGCCTTCATCGCGATAACGATGTCTCCGCTGAGCGTCTGTTCGAGTGACATATCAATGATCCATTTCGCCGTCGCCGAGCGTGATGTGCCAGTCGTCGACGGATTCATAAAAGCCTTTTGGCACCGGCGCGCCGTTGACCTTCACCGTGAGGTCGATCCCCGACTTCACCACGAAGTATCCCGATCGCCGCAGGACGCGGCGGAATGCGGCATGCGTGACATGACAGCGAATCTTGTCAGAATCATTCATCCGCGCTTCGCGATCGACCCATCGCGCCAGCGTCTTGATACCGCGTTCGTCTGCGGGATCGGCAAGGATGTCGACAATCTGCGTCACACGGCCATGCGGTTCGCGGAAGTGCCGATAGACCACATAACCGTCGACGTCATCGCCGCGGCGCAGCAGCGCCGAGGTGTAGCGGACGTGCGGCGGCTCGGCGTACTTCCAGTTCAGATAGCGCGAATCACGACGCACCGCGAGCGCGAACCGGTTCGATAATCGTTGCCAGAGGCGGTCGAGGCGGGCATCGAAGCGACGTACCACTTCAACCTCTTCCCGCAGCGGTTCGTTGCGCGCGACGATGCGGACCACGGGCAGCGTGATGGCGGACACCAGCCGGTTGATTGGCACGGGCCAGGTCGGAATGCGGAAAGCGCGACGGCTGAGCGGCTTGACGAGCATCGGCAGCGGGTGGGCCTTGGGCCAACGCATCTCGTCCAGTCGCGCGCGCGTCGCCGACGACAACGCGGCGCCAAGCGCGACGCCGGTGCCGCGATCCCATGCGCGGAGCAACGAACCACCGAGGCCCTGCCGCTGCCGCTCAGCCACGACGAGGGGATCGGAGCTCCACGTGCCGGCGACCTCAGCGCCACCGATTGAGACGCGCACGGGGATCAATGGCGAGCCGGCGATAATCGTCGGCCCTTCGCGGACCACCCAGTACGGCGGCTCGACGCCGCTGACCGGGTTGCGCCGCGCCCAATCCCAATGCAGGCGGAATCGCTCGGCCGCTTCATTCCCCAGCGTGCGCCGGTGAAGCTGCTCGATACCTCGTCGATCCTCTGGAGTAAAGCGTTCGATCTCCGCCATGTACGACTGGACTACGCGTAGTCCAATTGTACAGGCTGCTTACTGCTGCTGGCGTCCTGGCGGACGCGTCACCACACCCGGCTGGACCGGTTGCGGCGCCGGCGGCGCGTTGATCGAACCGGGTGCACCGCCTACGGGAGCGGCGACGGGGTAACCCTGCGGCGTTGCCGGCGCGATCGTGATCACCTGGCCCGTTTGCGGATTGATCGTCACCGGCTGCAGCTGTCCGGGCTGCGGAACGAACTGACCCGGTTGCCCGTTCGGCGCGCCCGGGAACGTGAAGACCGGCGGACTGGGTGGATTCGGATCCTCCTCGTCTTCCCTCGGTTCGTCGTCGGCCTGTCTGTCGACTTGTCGCTGCGGCGGCACAAAGCGCTGCGTGCCCGCCATGCCGTTTGGATTCGCGGGTGCCGGACGCGCGGGTGCCGGGGCCGGTGCAGAACTGGTGGCCATGACGAGAATGCGGTCGTAAACGGATGCGCCCTGGCCGGTGCTGCGCGGCGCGGCCATGTAGCCGGCGACACTGCGCAGGATCACCTCGAGCGCTTTCGCTTCGGGCACGTCGATCAATTTGACGGTGAGCGGAGCGCCGGTGATGCGTTCGCCACCCACCACCTTCGTGCCGCCACGCTTCGCCCATTCATTGAGGATGTTGCGAAC
>DASVFC010000730.1:0-9550 GCA_036380235.1 Vicinamibacterales bacterium | reverse complement strand
GATGTAAAAGTTCGGACCGAACTGCGCGGTCGTGAGATAGAAGCCGCCGTCGACGGCGTAATTGCGCGCGACGACCGGCAGGAGCACGATCAGCAGCCCGGCAAGGAACGCCGCGAGATGCTCGAACCCTCCTTGAACCGTCGTCGAACCGTCGTCGAACCGTCGTCGAACCGTCATCGAAGGAACGTCGAACGAGCGCCGTACGAACCATATCGCGATCACGCCGATGAAGATCAGCGCGTTCTCGCGCGTCAAGGCGAGCGCGCCCATGATGACGCCGAGCGCGAATATCCGGCTCCCGGATGCCGGCTCCCGGATCCCGGAAATCAGCCACAACATCGCGCAGACGAAAAACACGTCGAGCACGGATTTCTGCAGCAGGCCGTCGAAGAAAATTGCCGGTGCCCACAGCGCGAGGGCAAGGCCGGCGGCCATGCCGACACGTGGCGTGAAGAATCGCGCCGCCGCCAGTCCGAGCAGAACGCACGAGGCCGACCCGATGACGGCTTGAATGATGCGGACGACCAGCAGATCGCGGCCGAAGATGGCGTAGACGACGCCGAGGAAGTACGGATAGAGCGGCGCCTGGTAGAAGACGTCCGTTCCGATCCAGTCGCCGCCGGCGAGCCGCTGCGCCCACGAATCGTAACCGTGGGCGTCGCCCATCAGCACGTCGAAGAATGGCGACGGCCGCAGCTGCCAGACGTGTATCAGCCTGACCGCGAGCGCGACTGCAAAGATGAGGAGCGCGTACATGAATCGGACCGGATTAGGGTAACCCCAATCCGGTCCTCGATTGATGATGGCCGATGGCCGATCGCTGATTGCTACTTGACGAAAAGCATCTCCCGATAGGTGGGCAGCGGCCACAGCTCGTGCGGGATGAGCAACTCGAGCTGATCGCCGACGTCGCGCAGCTTCACCATCGCCGGCACCACCGAGTCGCGCATGAACTTCGCGTGCTTCTCGGCGTTCGGGCTGTGGTGGTCGAGCGCGGCCTGCAGGCGATCGGTCTGGGCGCGGAAGCCGTCGATCAGCTTTACCAGTGCCACCAGGTGCTTCTTGCCCTCCTTGCTGGGCACGCCGGCGGCCTTCGCCGCCGCCACGCTCTGCCCGACCTGCTTCTGGTACTCGAACGCCGCCGGCAGGATGTAGCGGTTGGCCATCAGCGTCATCAGCTGCGCCTCGATGTTGATCGTCTTGCAGTAGGTCTCGAGGTTGATCTCGAAGCGGGCGTGCAATTCCGCTTCGGTCAGCACCTTGTACTTCTCGAAGGCCTTGATCACCGGCTCCTTGACGATCTCCGGCAGCGCATCAACGGTGTTCTTGTGATTGAGAAGTCCGCGCCGGGCCGCCTCTTTCTGCCACTCGGCAGAGTAGCCGTTGCCGTTAAAGATGATCCGCTTGTGCTTCTTGACGGTTTCCTTGAGCAGCGCGGTGACCGCGGTCTCGAGGCTCTCGCCCTTGCCGATCCGCTTCTCCAGCTCGGTGGCCATGTAATCGAGCGATTCGCACACCGCCACGTTGAGGCAGGTGGCCGGCAGGCCAACGTTCTGCGTCGAACCGACGGCGCGGAACTCGAACTTGTTGCCGGTGAACGCGAACGGCGAGGTGCGATTGCGATCGCCGGCATCGCGCGGCAGCTTGGGCAACGCCGCCACGCCCATGTCGAGCAGGCCGCCTTCCTTGGTGCTCTTGGCGCCGCCCTTCTCGACCTGCTCGAAGATCTCGGTGAGCATGTCGCCGAGGAACACCGACAGGATCGCCGGCGGCGCTTCGTTGGCGCCAAGGCGATGATCGTTGCCAGCGTGCGCGATGCTCCAGCGCAGCAGCCCCTGCCACACGTCGACGGCGCGAATCACCGCGGTGCAGAAAAACAGGAACTGCATGTTGTCGTGCGGTGTCTCGCCCGGGTTGAGCAGGTTGTTGCCGAGGTCGTCGCCGATGCTCCAATTGAGGTGCTTGCCGGACCCGTTGACGCCGGCGAACGGCTTCTCATGCAGCAGGCAGGCAAGGCCGTACTTCGGCGCCACCCGCTTCAGCGTCTCCATCGTCATCATCTGGTGATCGGTGGCGACGTTGGCACTCTCGAAGATCGGCGCGACTTCGTACTGCGACGGTGCCACTTCGTTGTGGCGCGTCTTGATCGGCACGCCGCATTTGTAGAGTTCCGACTCGACCTCCGCCATGAAGGCGAGCACGCGCTCGGGGATCGAGCCGAAGTACTGATCCTCGAGCTCCTGGCCCTTCGGCGGGCGCGCGCCGAACAAGGTGCGGCCGGCGTTGAGCAGGTCGGGGCGCGCGAAGTAGAAGTTGTTGTCGATCAGGAAATATTCCTGTTCGGGTCCGCACGTCGCGGTGACACGCGTCGCGCTCGAGCCGAACAATTTCAAGACGCGGACGGCCTGCGTGTTGACCGCTTCCATGGAACGAAGCAGCGGCGTCTTCTTGTCGAGCGCGGCGCCGGTCCAGCTGACGAACGCGGTCGGGATGACGAGCGTGACGCTATTGTTGTTGACGAGCAGCCACGGCGGGCTGGTCGGATCCCAGGCGGTATAGCCGCGCGCCTCGAAGGTGCTGCGCATGCCGCCGGACGGGAAGCTCGAGGCGTCTGGCTCGCCGCGCACCAATTCCTTGCCGCTGAACTCGGCCAAAGCGCGTCCGTCAGCCGTGGGACCGTAGAAGGCATCGTGCTTTTCGGCGGTGATACCGGTGAGCGGCTGGAACCAGTGCGTGAAGTGTGACGCGCCGTTCTCAACTGCCCAGTCACGCAGCGCCGATGCCACGGCGTCTGCGGTCGAAATATCCAGCGGTGTGCCGCGCGTCATCGTGTCGCGCAGGGACTTATACACGGCCTTCGGCAGGCGAGACTGCTGGACCTTGTCGTTGAACACGCGCGCGCCAAAGATCTCTTTGACCTGCGCGGGCGTATGCGTGATCCGCCCTTCGTTCATGGCCCAACTGCGTATCCCCTTGATTGCCTCACCCAATGCTGCCGAACCCATGCCTACCCCCTGCTGATGAAGAGAACGCGCTTATGAAAAGGGAACGTGCTTCCCTTTATGCCGCCTGCACGGCCGAGATGACAAAGTATGCACGATCCGGATATCAGTTTGCAATATTTGACGCATCGGAATGGCTCATGCAGCCAAAAATATGCAAAGTGTGCTTCTTGGCGTGCATAAAATGCACATAACTGGCGTCGGCGTAGAGGGCGATTGCCCAATAAACACGAAGGACACGAAGATCACGAAGACTTCTTTTTCAAATACCAGTGCTGCTAAGCGGCACTGGCGTTTTGAGGAAGTGGTCTTCGTGCCCTTCGCGTCCTTGGTGTTAATCGGTGCCGCTACGGAGGTAAGCGGCCGCTACGGAGGTAAGCCGTAGCTTTACGGGAGTAAACGCCTCTGTGGGCAGTTTGGGTTGGGCGGGGTGCTCGTCCCGTCGCGCAGCACGGGAAGCGTCAGGTCGGCGAAGATGCGATAGCCCACGTCGCCCGGATGGAATCCGTCCGACGCGTAGCTCGAGGTCTGATACAGGCGCGCGTCGCACATCAGGTCGACCACCAAGATGCCTTGCGACGTCAGCGAGTTGATGCGATCGGTGATGCCGACCGCGACGCGTTGCACGAGGCTCCTATCCGCCGTCGGGCGCGCACCGACGTACGGTGCCGCGCCGAGATTCGGCAGGTTGAGCGCGACGATGCGCGCGGTTGGTGCGCGGCCGCGAATGCGGGTGATCAGTTCGTTGAGATCCGTGCCCCATTGCTGCACCTGCGCGTCGGCAAATCCATTGGGATTGCTGCCGCCTCTCACGCGCGCGCCCTCGGCGATCACGTTCGTGTCGTTGCCACCTGCAAATATCGTGATGTGCGTCGTGTCTCGATCGACGAATGGCGCCTGACGTTCGATGAAATTCCCGGCAAGCGAGTCGATGGGGCGGCCGATGTCGCGCGCGAGGTCTTCCACGGCCCGGCTCAACACGGACCCAGGCAGGCTCTGATTGCGGAAGTTGAACGGACGCCCCGTCGCGATCAGCGCGCGGCGGATGATCTGCACGTATCCCGCACCGTCTGGACAGTCGGTAAACGGCAGGCAGGGCGCCGAACTGCCGATGCCGATGCCGTCGCTCGCGCCGACGGCAGTATAGAAAATTGGGCCAGCGCTCGGGGACGGCCCCGTCGGGGAATCGGGACCTTCTGAGGAAGAACTACACGCCGAGAGGGTAAGAAGGAGCAATAACCCAACAATTCGAATCATTCGCGCGTTAGTGTGCAAGAATTGCGCCCCTAACCTATGGCCAACCCTTTGAGGCCCTGGACGCGTTTCTATCACCCGTCAACTGCGGCGGACCTGGGACCACCCAGGTATCCGCACATGGCGGCGGCCATTCGCGACGCGTCGGCGCAATACGCCGCGAAGCCTGCATTCACGCTGGGCCTGCCGAACGGCGCGCAGGGCGAGATTACCTTCGCCGAAACCGATCGCTTGTCGGATCAGCTGGCGGTGTACCTGCGGGAGGTCGCGGGTTTCAAGCCGGGGGATCGCGTCGCGATCCAGATGCCGAACTGCCTCGCCTATCCAATCGCGGTGTTCGGCATCTTGAAAGCCGGCCTCGTGATGGTGAACACCAACCCGCTGTACACCACGGCGGAAATGGCGCATCAGTTCACGGACAGCGGAGCAGTAGGCCTCGTTGTCATTGACCTGTTCGCGCCGAAAGTCGCAGAGGTCCTGCCGAAGACGTCGATCAAGACAATCCTGGTGGTCAGCATCTCCGACCTCCTGCCGCCGGTGAAACGACTGCTTGTGTATGCGGTCCAGAAGTACGTCAAGAAAATGATCCCGCCGATCACCTTCCCGCACCTGCCGTTCACGCGTGCGCTCGCGGCCGGCAACGATCGCATGGCGGCGGGCGCCGATCCGAAGTTGTATGCCCAGGCGCTCGATCTCAACAGCGTCGCGGCCCTGCAATACACCGGCGGCACGACCGGCGTGGCCAAGGGCGCCACGCTCACGCACGGCAATCTCGTCGCCAACACCATCCAGGGACTCGAGATGTGGAAGCCGTTCCTGCGCTTCGGCGACGAGGTGATGTTGACGGCGCTGCCGCTGTACCACATCTTCGCCTTCACCGCGAACCTGATGATTTTTTACCTCGCTGGCGGCCGCAACATCCTGGTACCCAGCCCGCGCCCGTTGTCGAACTTGAAGACCGTCATGCTCAACGAGCCGGTGACGTGGTTCACGGGCGTGAACACGTTGTTCGCCGGCTTGATGCACGAACAGTGGTTCAAGGACAAGCCAAGCTGGACGCTTCGCGGCTCCGTGGCCGGTGGCATGGCCCTCGTGCCGGTGATCGGCGAGCGCTGGGAAGCGATGACCAAGACGCCGATCTATCAGGGCTATGGCCTCACTGAAACCTCTCCCGTGGCGACGTTGAATCCCTTCAATCGACCGAAGCGTGAAGCCATCGGCGTGCCGATCCCCGGCACCGACGTGCGATTGGTGGACAACGACGGCAACGACGTTGCGCCCGGGCAGCCGGGTGAGTTGCTGGTGAAGGGCCCGCAGGTCATGAAGGGGTACTGGCAGCGCCCCGATGAAACCGCGCGCGTGTTGCGCGACGGCTGGCTCGCCACCGGCGACGTCGCGAAGATGGATGAGGACGGCTACATCCACATTGTCGATCGCAAGAAGGACATGATCCTCGTCAGCGGTTTCAACGTTTATCCGAACGAAGTCGAAGCCGTGATCGCCACGCATCCCGGCGTCCAGGACACCGCGGTGGTCGGAGTCCCGGACGATGAAACCGGCGAGATTGTCGTGGCGTTTGTGACGCCGAAGGATCCGTCGCTCACCGAAGAGGCCATCCGGCAGCACTGCAAGCAGTCGTTAACCAACTACAACGTGCCGCGCATTGTCGTCATGAAGAGCGATCTGCCGAAGTCGAACGTCGGCAAGGTGCTGCGTAAAGATCTTCGCGACGAGGCCCAGCAGGCCTTCCTCGCGCGGCGCGGCAAACAGGCATAACCCCTCAAGCCCTCAATCCCTCAAACCCTCAACCCCTCCACCCTCATGGACAACGTCTGCCACTCCTTGCTGGGCGCGGCGCTCGGCAAGGCCGGATTAGCACGCCGCACGCCGCTCGGCATGACCACGCTGGTGGTCGCCAACAACCTTCCGGACCTCGACGTCGCGGTGTTTGCCACCGACACGCTGGCCATGTCGTTCCGTCGTGGCTGGACGCACGGTGTGCTTGCGCAAGCAACGCTGCCGATCGCCTTGACGGTCATAATCGTCGTCTGCGATCGACTGTTCCGCAGGCATGCGGTTGATCAGGTGAAGGCTGGACAGCTGCTGCTGTTGTCTTACATCGGCGTGCTGCTGCACGTCTTTCTGGACTTCCTTAACAGCTACGGCGTGCGGTTGCTGATGCCATTCTCCGAACGCTGGTTCTACGGCGACGCACTCTACATCGTCGATCCGATCATGTACGCCACGCTCGGCCTCGGCTGGTGGCTGGCGGCGCGGCGGCACAAGACGGGAACCCCTAATCCGTTTACGCCCGCTCGCGTCAGCCTCCTGGTGACGGCGATCTATGTCGTGACAATGCTTGGATCGAACCTCGTGGCACGGCGGGAAGTGCGGCAGGGACTGACGCGTGCTGGCCGCCCGGACCACACGCGCTTCATGGTGACGCCGGTGTTTGCGAACCCCTTTCGACGCGAAGTGATCATCGACGTCGGCGATCGCTACGAAAAAGGGTTCCTGTGGTTCGAGCCCCTGCCGCACTTCCGGCCAGCGGGATACGGCGTTGAGAAGGGCTTCGACCTGCCTGCGGTGCAGGAGGCGATGCAGTTGCCACGGGCGCTGGCGTTCATGCGGTGGTCGCGGTTCCCGTTCGTGCAGGTGAATCCTGCCGAGCCGCAGGCCGGGGTGTGGTTGAACGACTATCGCTACGCGAGCGCGGGCCCCTACGGCTGGGCTGCGCAAAAGCTTCGGTAAGATTAGAGGATGATCCGCATCGCGGTCGTGGTTGCCGCCCTTCTCGTCGTGCCCTCACCGGCGCTCGCGTGGGGCTTTGACGCGCACAAACTCATCGCCGACCGCATGATCGCGCTGTTGCCGGCGGAGTTGCGGCCGCTTTTCGAACAGCGCCGCCCGTTCATCGTCGAGCGCTCAATCGATCCGGACCTCTGGCGCACGGTGGGCTGGGAAGAAGAACCGCCCAATCATTTTCTCGACATCGATCACCAGGCGTTTGGCCCGTATCCGTTCGCTGCGCTGCCGCGCGATTACAGCGACGCGGTGCAGAAGTTCGGTCGCGACTTCATCCACCAGCAAGGCTTGCTGCCGTGGCGCACGGCGGAGTTTTACGGACGCCTCGTCCGCGAGTTCGAGGCGCTGAAGCGCACGCCGCCGCCGGGATACGCGCTCGACAACATCGTCTTGTTCTCGGCGATCATCGCGCACTACGTCGCTGACGGACACGTGCCGCTGCATTCCGTCGTCAACTACAACGGGCAGCTCACCGGACAGGACGGCATTCACTCGCGGTGGGAGAGTGAGCTGTTCGAGCGCAACCGCGCCAGGTTGACGATCGCGCCGCCGCCGGTAAAGCCCGTCACCGTGCCGCGCGACGCCATGTTCGAAGTGCTGCTGGCGAGCAACCGCGACACCGCGAACGTGCTCGAATCGGATCGCCAAGCCGCCGAAGGCCGCGAGTTCTACGACGATGCCTACTTCGATGCGTTCGCGAAGGGGACGTTGAGCACCCTCGAGCGGCGGCTCAACGACTCGATTTCAGCCGTCGCCTCGTTCATCACCGGAGCGTGGGAAGCGGCGGGCAAGCCGTCGATTCCGAAAGCCGACGGGCGAACTCCGAGGCCGATTCGCCGTCCAAAACCATAATGACAGGCCAACAGGCCAACGGGCCAACAGGCCAACAGGCCAACGGGCCAACAGGCGAACAGGCCGACGGGCCAACAGGCGAACAGGCCGACGTCCCCAAGAAGAAGCCTCTCGACGTCTATCTCGTGCCGATCGCGCGCGATCGCTACGAGTGTTACTACGAGGCAGAGGACGTCGACGACGACGCGGTCGATCCTGCCGACCAGGGTTTCTTCGCGCGCATGCGGCGACGCTTCAACGAGCAACTGAGAGAGGCGGAAGAAGCGCGGCACCAGAAGGCGATCGAGGAACCGAAAACCTTTTTCGGCCGCACGCATAAGCGCATCCTGCGTTGGATTGCGGAACGGATTGCGGAGCAGCGGCTGCTGTGGCATTTGCGCACCGCCGAGGCAGCGACGCTGCATGCCTCGGCCGATCTGCTGCCGCAGGATGCGGAGTGGTTGATGCGCGAGAACATCAAGCGCGACGCGGACTTTCATCGCAACCGGCTGATACCGCACACACTGCTGTTGATCCTCTCCGCAGCGGTGGCCGTGGTGCCGGGCCCGAATATCCTTGGCTACCTCTTCACCTTCACGGTCGTCGGTCATTTCCTGGCCTGGCGCGGTGCGGTGAACGCCCTCAATTGTGTGGCTTGGACGGTGACGCCAAACCAGGGCCTCACTGACCTGCGCCACGCCTTTTCGCTCGATGCCGATCAGCGTCATCGGCTGATTAAAGAGGTCGCCCGCCGCCTGCACATGCCGAAAATGGCGCTGTTCGTCGAGCGGATGGCCGCCTCGGTTTAGAGGCCCGCAGCGGTGATATTCTCGGATTCGTGACGCTCGGCGAACTGGCTCGGCGCTTGGACTGCCCCGTCGAGGGTGATGCCGCCATTGAGATTCGCCGCGTAGCGAAGATTGAAGACGCCGGCCCCGGCGACCTTACCTTTCTGGCCAATCCGAAGTACGCATCGAAGCTCGCCGGCACCAGGGCCAGCGCGGTCATCTTGAATGGCGAGGACGTGACGGCCCCATGCGCCGTCATCCGCAGCCAGTCCCCATATCTGACGTTTGCCAGGGCTGCCCAGGTGCTGGCCCCGCCGCGAACGATGGCGGCCGGCGTGCATCCCCTGGCCGCGGTCGCTCCAGATGCGCAGGTCGACGCGACCGCTACCGTGAGCGCATTCGCGGTGATCGGCAGCGGCGCGAGCGTCGGAGCTCGTACCATCGTTCATCCCCATGTGGTGATCGGCGAAGGCACCACGGTGGGCGCCGACTGCATCCTGCACGCGCACGTCTCAATCCGTGAGCGCTGCACGATTGGCGCGCGGGTGATCGTGCAGAACGGCGCGGTGATTGGCAGCGAAGGTTATGGATTTGCGCCGCGTCCTGACGGCTCGCACGAAAAGATCCCGCAGACGGCGCCGGTCGTGATCGAAGACGATGTCGAGATCGGCGCCGGTACGACGATCGATCGCGCGTCAGTAGGCGAAAGCCGCATTGGACGCGGCACAAAGCTCGACAACCTGGTCCAGATCGGACACTCGTGCACCGTGGGCGAAGATTCGCTACTGTGCGCCCAGGTCGGACTCGCGGGAAGTTCGCACATCGGCAATCGGGTCATTTTAGCGGGACAGGCTGGCGTCGCCGGGCACT
>DASVFC010000729.1:0-2066 GCA_036380235.1 Vicinamibacterales bacterium | reverse complement strand
ACGCGCGAGATCATGACGCTGCAGGCCGAAGGCAGTTACGCCAAGGCGAAGCAGATGATCGACACGCTTGGTGTGCTGCGGCCGCCGACGAAAGCGGTGCTCGATAAGCTGACGTCGGTGCCCGTCGACATCGAGCCGCGGTTCGTGACGGCTATCGACCTGCTGAAGTAGAAGGCGGGTCTTTACCCCCCGCCTACCTGCTGATCGAGGTAATCAACTCGAGCAATTCATCGTAGGTCGCGTCAGCTTCCTTCGGCCCTTTCTTGATCGCACTGCTGGCACAGTGCTTCAAATGGTTGCGGAGGAGCTGACGGCCGACACCGCGCAGCGCCTCCTGCACCGACGCGATCTGGGTGATGATCTCGGGGCAATACCGATCCTCCTCGACCATCTTCTGCAGCCCGCGCACCTGGCCTTCGATGCGGCGGAGTCGCTTCAGGTTCGCGTCCTTGATCTCCGGGTCCACGGCTTCCGCGTGCTTGTTGAACGTAGCCTTGTCGACGGTGGAACTCACGATAACGTCGCTCCTCTCAACCTCAGGCTGTTGGACACCACGCTGACCGAGCTGAATGCCATCGCCGCGCTCGCCAGGATCGGGCTGAGCAAAATCCCGAACGCGGGGTAGAGCACGCCGGCCGCGATCGGTATCCCGACCACGTTGTAGATGAATGCCCAGAACAGGTTCTGCTTCATCGTCCTCATCGTCTTTTGTGCCAGCACGATCGCTTGATCGACGGCCGAAAGGTCGTTGCGCATCAGGGTCACCGAGGCCGCCTCGGCGGCGATGTCGGTGCCCGAGGCCATCGCCATGCCGATGTCGGCCTGCGCCAGCGCAGGCGCATCGTTGAGCCCGTCGCCGACCATCGCGACGCGGCGGCCGCTCTGTTGCAGCGACTTGATCGCCTCCACCTTGCCGTCAGGCAGTACTTCGGCAATCACTTCGTCGATGCCGATCTGCTGCGCCACCGCCGCCGCGGTCGGCCGGCGATCGCCGCTTAACATCACCACGCGAAGCCCGCGTCGTTTGAGCGCGGCGACGACCGCGACGGATTCGTCGCGGATGGTATCGGCAATCGCAAATGCCGCGACCACACGGCCATCGATGGCGGCGACCACCACCGTCCGCGCTGCCTTGCTCCACGTCGAGATGGTCTCGGCCACCGACTGAGTCTCGATACCGGACTGATCGAGAAAGGCCTGCGTGCCGGCTACGACCGCGCGGCCGTTTACCGATGCGGCGACGCCACGGCCGGCCGTGGCGACGAAGTTCGTGACCAGCTCGGCGCCCGGCGTGCTGCCGCCGTCTTTCCGGCCGTACTCGGCGATCGCCTTCGCCAGGGGGTGCTCCGATCGCGATTCAACGGCCGCGATCAGCCGCATGACCTCGTCGCGAGCCTCCGGCGTGGTGACCAGCACGTCCACGACCTTTGGTGTGCCGCGCGTCAACGTCCCGGTCTTGTCGAATACCACCGTATCCACACCGGCGAGGCGCTCGAGAGGCTCGCCGCCCTTGATCAGGACGCCGGCGGACGCACCGCGCGCGCTCGCGACCATGACCGCGGTCGGCACGGCGAGCCCCATCGCGCACGGGCACGCGATGATCAACACCGCGACGGCGGCGGTGAGCGCACCGGTGAGCGACGGCGTTGCGGGTACGATCATCCAGATCGCAAACGTGGCGATGGCAATCGACACCACCACCGGCACGAACACCGCGGAGATTCTGTCGGCGAGGCGCTGAATCGGCGCTTGCGACCCCTGGGCCTCTCGCATCAACGAGACGATCCGCGCCAGTACGCTCGAGGCACCGACGCCGGTGGCTTCGATTTCCAACGCGCCCGAAGTATTAATCGTCGCGCCGATCACGCGATCGCCGGGCTGCTTGTCGACCGGGATCGATTCGCCGGTCAGCATAGATTCGTCCACGGCGCCGGCGCCTGACGCGATCACGCCATCCACCGGGATGCGTTCGCCGGGCCGGACGATGACGAGATCACCGGGGCGGACGTCGGCAATGGCCACATCTACGTCCTGGCCGTCGCGCCGTACGCGCGCCGTGGATGGTT
>DASVFC010000728.1:0-10089 GCA_036380235.1 Vicinamibacterales bacterium | reverse complement strand
ACAGGAAACTGAGCGCGAGCACCTTGACGGTGGGGTGTGCGTCGACGAAGGCGCTCACCGGACGGGCCGCGAACATCATGATCGCCACGGCGACGACTACGGCGGCCACCATGATCGAGATGTCGTCGGCCATGCCGACGGCGGTGATCACCGAATCGAGCGAAAAGACGATGTCGAGGAGCATGATCTGCGTGATCACGGCGGCCATCGTCGGCGCCACCCGCGCCTTGACGTGCCCCTCTTCGCCTTCGAGCTTGTCGTGGATTTCGCGCGTCGCCTTGAAGAGCAGGAACAGGCCGCCGATGATCAGGATCAAGTCGCGGCCCGAGACCGGATGGTTGACGATCATGATCGTGAACAGCGGCGCGGTGAGCCGCGAAATCCACGCGATCGACATCAGCAGCACGATGCGCATGCCCATCGCCGCCATCAGGCCGATGCGGCGTGCCCGCTCCTGCTGCGCCGCCGGCAGCTTGCCGGCGAGGATCGAAATGAAGATGACGTTGTCGATGCCCAGCACCACCTCGAGCACGCTCAAGGTGACGAGGGCGACCAGTCCATCCGCGGTCAGAAAGGCATCAAAATTCATTCAGGCATCAGCAACCGCTCGACGGGCCGCCCGCCGATGATGTGCTGCTCCACGATCTCGTTGACGTCGGCTTCGGTGACGCCGCCATACCAGACGGCTTCAGGGTAGACCACCACGGTCGGCCCCTTCTCGCATTGATCCAGGCAGCCGGACTTGTTGGCGCGAATGCGGCGGTTGAGGCCGCGCTCGGCCAGCGCCTTCTTGAACGCCTTCTGCAACGCTTCGGTGCCCTGGGGATCGCAACTGCCGCGGACGTGACCGGGCTCGCGGCGATTGCAGCAGATAAAGATGTGCTTGTCGAATGGCGCCACGATTTAGTCGAGCGCAAGTTCGGGACGCCCCTTGAGGCCACCCCACGTTTCCGGGTCCTGCCACAAGAGCGCCCAGAAATATCGCGCCACGTTCTGCTTCGGGAACTTCTCCGCGAGCTCTTTGACGCCCTTGTCGAGCGCCGTATCGTCCGGCTTCTTCGGATCGTCGTCCTTGATCAAGCCATCTTCGTGGGCGATGCCGAGGGAATCGAGGAACGCGCCCATCATCGGCCGCTCGTGCTCGAGGTGATACGAGATCAATAGCCGAGCTGCCAGCAAGTCCGACACTTGCGCGAGGCCGGCGAGATGCTTCGCCTTCTTCTCGACCGGCAGCGACAACACGCTCTTCGGACGGAACTTGATTTGGCGCGCGATCAACGCAACGGCTTCAGCCTGTTCGAGGGCGGCCTGGTCATCCGACCAGAAGGCGGCGGCGGCGGACGTGCGCAACTCGGCCGGCATCAAGCGCCACATGCGGGCCGGTCGGATCTCTTCTGGCGGCGACGAGGACATATACGCGCGTAGTGTACCAAACAATCTGCTGCTTCATTTCATGCAGCGCGCGCATCCCACGCGCGTCATAGAGCGAAGCGTCGCCATCTATCTGTACAGTTCATGGGTTGTATGTAAAGGTTCTATTTTTCTTCTGGATGTGCGTGCGCGATAACAGCCCGCATGCTTGACCCGGCGACATGGGATCACGACGCGTGCGGCGTCGGCCTGATCGCGGATCGCCACGCGCGCGCGAGCCACGAGTGGCTGGCGCGCGGCCTCGAGGCGTTGACACGGTTGACCCACCGCGGCGCTACCGGTGACGGCCACGGATCGGCCGACGGCGCTGGCGTGCTGACCGCGATCCCGTGGTCATGGTTCGGGCGCGGGTTGCCGGCCGCATTCGGCGACGGCCGTGATGCGCGAGCGGCGGGAATGTGTTTCCTGCCGCCGGATGGCGCCGCGATGGCCCGCGCGATCGTCGCCGAGGCGCTGCACGACGAAGGCTGGGGCCAGCTCGTCTGGCGCGACGTCCCGATCGACGCGTCGGTGTTGTCGACGGCGGAACGCGCCTCGCGACCGCATATCCAGCAGGTATTCGCGCTGCACCAGTCGAGCCCGATGTGGCCGGCATCACGGCTGGACAAATCGTTGTATCGCGCGCGGGTGACGGCCGAGGCTCGCCTCACCGCCGCCGGTCTCGAGGACGCCGCACTCGTTTCGTTGTCGCTCCGCACCATTGTCTACAAGGCCCTGGTGTCGCCGGCGGATCTGAATCAGTTCTACCCGGACCTCGCCGATCCCGGATACGCGACGCCGTTCACCGTCTTCCACCAGCGGTTCAGCACCAACACGTTCCCGCAATGGGCGTTGGCGCAACCGTTTCGATCGCTGGCGCACAACGGCGAGATCAACACCATTCTCGGCAACCGCCTTCAGGCGCGGCGGCGGCAAGGCGATGGCGCGTCGATGCCCGACTTGCCGGATGACGCCGGCGCGCTGGTGCGGCTCACCGGCAGCGATTCGCAAAGCTTCGACGACATGATCGAGCATCTTCGGCAAGGCGGTTTGAGCCTTGCGCATGCGTTTGCGCGTCTGCTGCCGCGCGCGTGGGAACACGACCGCTCGCTGTCGCCGCGCGAGCGCGCGTTCGAGGCCTATCAAGCCACCGCGTGCGAGCCATGGGAGGGGCCGGCGGCGATTGCATTTGCCGATGGCAAACAGGTCGGCGCGGTGCTCGATCGCAATGGGTTTCGGCCGGCCCGCGTGCTGACGTCGACAGACGGCCTGGTGTGCGTCGGTTCGGAGAGCGGCATCTTTGACATTCCGGAGGCGCAGGTTGAACGACGCGGCCGCCTTGGCCCCGGCGAAATGCTGGTCGTCGATCTCGACAGCGGGCGGCTGATCGATAACGCCGGCCTGAGAAGCGCACTTGCCGCCGGGCATCCCTACCGCGACTGGGTGAACGTCACCATCGCCGAGATCACCGAGAGCGCGCCGCCGGAACCGCCGGCGGCCGAGTTGATGTTTTTGCAACGCGCGTTCGGTTACACATCCGAGGAGATCGAGCTGATCGTGCGCCCGATGGTCGAGGAGGGCAAGGAAGCGATTGGTTCGATGGGCGACGACACGCCGCTCGCGGTGTTGAGCGGGCGCCGCCGCTTGCTGCCCGACTTCTTTCGTCAGCGTTTCGCGCAAGTCACCAATCCGCCCATCGATCCGCTGCGCGAGCACTGCGTGATGTCGCTGCGCACCCTGATTGGCAGGCGCGGGCGTGTGCTGGACGAGAGCGGTGTGCACGCGCGTCTAATCGCGTCCGACTCACCCGTGCTGACGGGCGGTCAGCTCGCCGCTTTACACGCGCAGCCGGAACGACCGGCGCTGACGCTGTCGATGACCTACGAGGTGAGCGGCGGTGCGTTTGCGTTCCGATCGGCGCTCGACCAGCTCTCGCGTGATGCGATCGCCGCTGTCCGCTCGGGCATCGTCGTGCTGATCCTCTCGGATCGCGACGTCGACAACAATTGCGCGCCCCTGCCGCCGCTGCTTGTGGTCAGCGTGCTCACGCAAGCGCTCGATCGTGAAGGCCTCGGCACACGGGCTGGCGTCGTCGTTGATTCAGGAGAAGTCCGCGACGCGCACCAGGCCGCGGCAATGCTGGCGTTCGGCGCGGCGGCCGTATGCCCCTGGCTGGCGTACGAAACGGCGCGCCGTCTCGCGGCCAAGGTCGCCCTCGATGCCGCCGACGCCGTATCGCAATATCGGCGCGCGCTCGAGCACGGGATTCTGAAGGTGATGTCGAAGATGGGCGTATGCACCGTTGCCGCCTATCACGGCAGCCACCTGATGGAGATCGTCGGGCTGCATCGTTCGCTCGTCGATGAATGTTTCAGCGACACGCCCGCGATTACGGGAGCCGTCACCCTCGAAGAGATCGCCACCGAAAGCGCGAGCTGGCACCGACACGCGGCCTCGGTCGGCAGCGATTTGCTGCCGCATCACGGCTTCCATGGTTTTCGCCGCGACGGCGACTATCACTCCTGGAATCCGTCGCTGGTAAAGCAATTTCACGCTGCAGTACGTGGAGCCGGGTCTTCCGCCTTCGCGCACAGTGTTACGGCGGACAAGTTAGACCCGGCGTATCTGCACTTCACCAAACTAGTGCACGAGCGCCCCGCCGTGACCATTCGCGACCTGCTGGAGTTCTCGCCGCAAACAGCTGTCGACATCACCGAAGTCGAACCCGTTGACAGCATCTTGACCCGATTTTTTGCTTCGGCGATGTCCGTCGGTGCGCTCGGGCCTGAGGCGCACCGCACGCTTGCCGAAGCGATGAACCGCATTGGCGCGCGCAGCAATAGCGGCGAGGGGGGCGAGGATCCGGAACGGTACGAACGCCGTGGCAAAGGCGATTGGGGAAACAGCACTACCAAGCAGGTGGCGTCGGCACGGTTCGGCGTGACGCCGGCGTACCTGCTGTCGGCGAGCGAGATTCAGATCAAGATGGCGCAGGGGTCGAAGCCCGGTGAAGGCGGGCAGATCCCCGCGGCCAAGGTGGTCGATCACATTGCGGCCTTGCGGCGCGCTCAGCCGCACACGCCGCTCATCTCACCGCCGCCGCACCACGACATCTACAGCATCGAGGATCTCGCGCAGCTGATCTATGACCTCCGATCGCTGCACCCCGCCGCGCGCATGAACGTGAAGCTGGTGTCGACCACCGGCATCGGCATCATCGCCGCCGGCGTGGTCAAGGCGGGCGCGGACGCCATCCAGATCAGCGGACATGACGGCGGCACCGGCGCGTCGCCGCGCGGATCGATCAAGCATGCGGGCCTGCCATGGGAGACGGGCCTGCTCGAGGCGCATCGCGTCTTGATGCGGCGCGGCAGCCGCCATCGCGTGGTGCTGCAAACCGACGGCGGCCTGAAAACGGGGCGCGACGTCGCCATTGCCGCCGCGCTTGGCGCGCAGGAATATGGTTTCGGCACCGCCGCGTTGATCGCGATTGGCTGCGTGATGGCCCGCCAGTGTCATCTCAACAGCTGCCCCGTCGGCATCGCGACGCAAAAACCTGACTTGCGCGCGAAATACGCCGGCACTCCAGACCAGGTGGTCGCCTACTTTAGCATGGTCGCGGAGGAGGTGCGCAGCATTCTCGCGTCGCTGGGATTGCGTTCGCTCGACGAACTGGTCGGCCGCGTCGACCTGTTGCAGCCGCGCGACAGCGTCGCGGCAGCGCGGCTTGACGTAGAAGGGATGCTGCTGCCAGTCGACGCGTACGATCGGCTCGAGGCCGCCGACACTCATCATCAAGGCCCGGCGGGTGCGGACACCCTGAATGGCCGGCTGGTTGCGCTCGCCCGCAATCACTTTGCGAGCGGGATTGTCCTTCGCGAAACCGTCCGCAATACCGATCGCGCTGTCGGGGCCACATTGTCGGGCGCCATCGTCGCGGCGCATGGCGATCGCGGGTTGGTCGATTCCACCATTCGCATCCTGCTCACCGGCAGCGCGGGACAATCCCTCGGCGCCTTCGCGGTCCCAGGCGTTGAGATCGCGGTGGTTGGCGATGCCAACGACGGCGTGGCGAAAGGCCTCTGCGGCGGCACCGTGTCGATTGCGCCACCGGCAGGCTCGCGTCTTCGCGATCAGGTGTTGATCGGGAATGCCGCACTGTATGGCGCGACGGGCGGCCGCTTGTTCGTGGCCGGCCAAGCCGGGGAACGATTCGCGGTGAGGAACAGCGGCGCCGTCGCCGTCGTCGAAGGCGTCGGTCATCACGGGTGCGAGTACATGACGAACGGCACCGTCGTGGTGCTCGGCCCGGTCGGCCTTAACTTCGCCGCGGGAATGACCGGCGGTGTCGTATTTGCGTTTGACCCTGAGCGGACCCTCGAATCGCGGCTGAACACCGAGCTCGCCGCAATCAGCGACCTTGCAGAAGAGGAGGAGGCCACCGTGTGGCAACTCGTGACGGATCATCGCAAAGCAACGAACAGCGAGCTGGCAAAGGAACTTCTCGAGCGCTGGCAAGACGCGGTGAATTCGTTCTGCCGCGTTGCACCCGGCGCGGTTAACGCCGCCGCGCGCCGTCCACCCGCGTTGGCGCGCCTGCGCGCTTAAGCAAACGCCTGGAACCATGGAACCTGTGGAAGCTCTGAATGCTGCCGACGTTGCGTGGATGCTGATGGCGTCGAGCATGGTCCTCTTCATGACTCCCGGCCTCGCGTTCTTCTATGGCGGCATGGTGTCGGCCAAGAACGTGATCTCGACGATGCTCCAGTGCTTCATCGCGCTGGGCCTGGTGTCGGTGTTGTGGATCGTGGTCGGATTCAGCCTGTCCTTCGGCGACAGCATTGGCGGTCTCGTCGGCAATCCGCTGACGTTTTTCATGCTGCAAAACGTGTCGGATGCCACCGACGCGCACCTGTCGCCGACTATTCCACTCTTGCTGTTTGCGTTGTTCCAGTTAAAGTTCGCGATCATCACGCCGGCGCTGATCTGCGGCGCCTTTGCGGAGCGGGTTCGCTTCGCGGCGTATCTTCTTTTCGTCACGCTCTTCACGTTGATCATCTACGCGCCGCTCGCGCACTGGACCTGGCATCCGCAAGGCTTCCTGCGTCAGTGGGGCGTGCTCGACTTTGCCGGCGGCACTGTCGTCCACATGTCGGCGGGACTCGCGGCACTGGCCGGCGCGTACGTGCTTGGCAGGCGCCAGAGCCACGTCGCCGGCGAGGCGCACGTGCCGGCGCACATACCGTTCATCATCCTCGGGACCGGCATGTTGTGGTTTGGCTGGTTCGGCTTCAACGCCGGGTCGGCACTGGCCGCAAATGGCACAGCGGTGCTCGCGTTTGCGACCACGAACACCGCCTCGGCGGCGGCGATGATGGCGTGGCTCGGCTTCGAGTCGATGCGCGGCCTGAAGCCGTCGGCTATGGGCGCCTGCATAGGCGCCGTGGTCGGTCTCGTCGCAATCACGCCTGCTGCGGGATTCGTATCGGTGTCCGCAAGCATTGCCATCGGCGTCATTGCCGCAGCGGCGAGCAACGTGGCGCTGCACTGGAAATCAAAGTCGACCATCGACGATACGCTCGATGTCTTCCCGTGCCACGGCGTCGGCGGCATGGCCGGCATGGTGCTGACGGCGGTGTTCGCGAAGGACGGCGGCCTCATCACCACCGGCGACCCCAGGCTGCTGTTTACTCACCTGTCCGCCCTGGTACTTGTGTCAGTGTTCACCTTTGGCGGTTCGTGGCTGCTGTACAAGCTGGTCGACCTCGTCACGCCGCTTCGCGTCGACGAGCAACACGAGCAACTCGGTCTCGACCTGTCGCAGCACGGCGAGAACTACGGCTTTTTCGACGCCGCCTTGTAGAGGCGCCGCATTGAAAAGGGGCCTGGCCCCTTTACAATTGCGGGCATGAGCGCGCAGGCGAACTTCTTCGACCAGGTCACCGAGTACTTCAACACCGCGGCGGCATTCACCAATTACCCCAAAGGACTGCTCGAGCAGATTCGCGTCTGCAACAGCGTCTATCGCTTTGACTTTCCTCTCCGCCGCGCCAACGGCGAGATCGAGGTCATTCGCGCCTGGCGTGTCGAGCACAGCCAGCACAAGATGCCGGTGAAGGGCGGCATTCGCTACGCCGACAGCGTTTACGAAGAAGAGGTGATGGCGCTCGCGGCGCTGATGACCTACAAGTGCGCGATCGTCGATGTGCCGTTCGGCGGCGCCAAGGGCGGCATCAAGATCGATCCGAAAAACTACTCGCTCGATGAGCTCGAGCGGCTGACGCGCCGCTACGCGGTTGAACTGACGAAGAAAGGGTTCCTCGGCCCCGGGGTCGATGTGCCGGCGCCCGACTATGGCACCGGCGAACGCGAGATGGCGTGGATCGCGGATACCTACGCCACGCTCAATCCGGGCCATCTCGATGCGCTGGGGTGCGTCACCGGCAAGCCCGTGACGCAGGGCGGCGTGCGCGGACGCAAAGAAGCCACCGGCCGCGGGTTGTTTTTCGCGCTGCGCGAGGCGCTGAACGATGCGACGGAGATGAAGCGTCTCGGCCTGCCCCTCGGCATGGACGGCAAACGCATCATCGTCCAGGGGCTCGGCAACGTCGGCTACCACGCCGCAAAGTTCTGCCGCGAAGGGGGCGGCATCATCACGGTGATCGCCGAACGTGAAGGCGCCATCACCAACCCGAAAGGCCTCAACGAAGACGAGGTGTTCAATCACCGCAAGGCGTCGGGATCGATCTTGAATTTCCCGGGGGCGTCGAACATTGCCGATTCCGGCGCCGCGCTGGAGATGGACTGCGATGTGCTGCTGCCGGCGGCGCTCGAGGGCGTGTTCACCGACGAGAATGCGCCGCGGATCAAGGCGAAGATCATCCTCGAGGGGGCGAACGGCCCCACCACTCCGGAGGCCGATCCAATCTTCCGGCAGAAAGGCGTCCTCGTCATTCCCGACATCTACTGCAACGCCGGCGGCGTTACGGTGTCGTATTTTGAATGGCTGAAGAACCTGTCGCACGTGCGCTTCGGCCGCATGCAAAAACGCCACGAGCAAGCCAACGAGCTGGCCATGCTCAAGGCGATCGAGGCATCCACCGGCAAGAAGTTCAGCGACGCCGAGCGCGCCTCGTTCGCCAAAGGACCTGACGAGCAGGACCTGGTGAACTCAGGCCTGGAAGAAACAATGATTGCGGCGTACCACGAGCTGGTGAAGATTCAGCGCGATACGAAGGGTGTGCCCGACTTGCGGATCGCGGCGTTCCTCAACGCGATCCACAAGGTGGCGAGAAGCTACTCGGAGCTCGGCATCTTCCCCTGATAGCCTGATGGCCTGATGGCCTGATGGCCCGTTGGCCTGATGGCCTATTCCCTATCGCCCTTCTTCGGGCGCATGTTGCTGGCCAGTACGCGCTTGCGCAGGCGGATGCTCTTCGGCGTCACTTCCACGAGCTCATCGTCGTTGATGAACTCGATCGCCTGTTCCAGCCCCATGATGTGCGGCGGCACCAGGCGGATGGCTTCGTCGGCAGACGAGGCGCGCATGTTGGTCTGCTTCTTTTCCTTGGTGACGTTGACGTCGAGATCGTTGTCGCGCGAGTTCTCGCCGATCAGCATCCCTTCATACACCGGCGTGCCCGGCTCGATCTGAATCACGCCGCGTTCCTGCAGGTTGGCGAGCGCGTAGGCGGTGGCGACGCCGGCGCGATCGGAGACCAGCGCGCCGGTGGCGCGCGATGGAATCGGTCCGTGCCATGGCTCCCACCCCGCAAACAGGTGGTTCATGATGCCCGTGCCCTTGGTCTCGGTCAGAAACTGCGAGCGGAATCCGATCAGTCCGCGCGCCGGAATGCGGAACTCCATGCGGACGCGGCCGCTGCCATGATTGACGAGGTTGGTCATGGTGCCGCGGCGAGTTCCGATGCCTGAGATGACGACACCCTGGTAATCCTCGGCGACGTCGATGACGAGGTCTTCCACCGGCTCCATGCGGACGCCGTTGATCTCCTTGACGACGATCTCCGGGCGGGAGACCTGCACCTCGAAGCCTTCGCGGCGCATCATCTCGATCAGGATGGCCAGCTGCAATTCACCGCGGCCGAGCACCTTGAATTGCTCCGGCGTATCGGTCGGTTCGATACGCAATGACACGTTGCCGAGCAGCTCTTTCTCGAGCCGCTCCTTGAGGTGTCGCGACGTGACGTATTCGCCGTCCCTGCCCGCGAGCGGCGAGGTGTTGATGCCGAAGATCATCGACACCGTCGGTTCGTCGACCGCAATCGGCGGAATCGCCTTCGGGTTTTCAACGTTGGCAATGGTCTCGCCAATCGTGATGTTCTCGATGCCGGCGAGGCAGATGATGTCTCCGGCCATCGCCTCCTGCGTCTCGACCCGCTTCAATCCTTCGAAGGTGAACATCTTCGTCACCTTGGTCTGCTCGATCGTGCCATCCAGCTTGCAGACGGCGATCGGATCGTTGAGTCTGACCCTGCCGTTAAAGATGCGGCCGATCGCGATGCGACCAAGGTAATCGCTGGCGTCGAGGTTCGCGACCAGCATTTGCAGGGGCGCGGCGACGTCGCCCCGCGGCGGCGGCACATGATTGATGATCGCCTCGAACAGCGGGCGGAGATCCTCACCGGGCACATCCAGATCGGTGCTCGCCGTTCCGGCGCG
>DASVFC010000727.1:0-4516 GCA_036380235.1 Vicinamibacterales bacterium | reverse complement strand
CGACAACCCCAGCGCCGCCATCGTCACCGCGTGCGGGTCGTGGGCGTGCACGATCTGCGGCTTCCACTTGCGCACCAGCCGCGATAGCTTCCACGCCGTCGCCAGATCGATCTCGTTCATGGGCGCGAGCGGAAACAGGTCGGGCCCTTCCGAGGCGCGGCGAAACAACTCGCCCTCCGGGTGCGCGACCAGCACGGCGCGGTGGCCGCGGGCCCGCAGGCCCAGCACGGTCAGGAGGACTTGTTGCTGTCCGCCGCGCCAGGTCCGCGCGGTGTCGATGTGGAGGACGAACACAGCTCCCAGAGTTTGGCAAACTTCAGCCCGACATAGCGGGCATTCATCGAAGACACGATCAGGCCGGGCACACCATCGCGAAAGCCGCCCCGCAGCACGTAGTTGCGAAGGAATGCCGCCGGCGGATGCACGGCGAGATCGAGCAAGCCGGCGCGGCGGCCCTCGTCGAACATCTGCTTCGCCGCCAGCGTGGTGTAGCGATCCATGGTCTGCAGGTGATGCGAGAGATCGCGGTAGGCGTAATGCAGCAGCTCGCCGCGCAGATCGATCACCGCCCCTTCCGCCTTCACCGATTCATGTACGTAGCGTCCCGACCAGGCGCCGCGGCGACGATCGTAGAGACGCAACTGGTAATCCGGATACCAATCGGTCGATCGAATCCACCGGCCGAGATGAAATGTCACTCGCGGCACGCGATAGCCCGCCGCGCCGCTGCCGCTCTTCAACACCGTCCTGATTTCGTCCGCCAGGGCGGGCGACACGCGCTCATCAGCATCGAGCGAGAAGATCCAGTCGTGTGAAGCCTGCTCGGCGGCGAAGTTCTTTTGCGCGACGTAACCGGGCCACGGCCGCACCGTCACGCGATCGGTGAACCGGCGCGCGATCTCCACCGTGTTGTCGGTGCTTTCACTGTCAACGACGATGAGCTCGTCAGCCCAGGAGAGACTCTCGAGGGCGGCCTGGATGTTCGCGGCCTCGTTGAAGGTGATGACTGTGGCCGTGACGGGCACGGGACAGATCTTACAGCCTTCGGCCTTCAGCCTTCAGTCTGCACCGGCGAAGACCGAAGACCGAAGGCCGAAGGCCTACTGTCCGAGCAGCGGCGCCTGCTGAACGGCGCCGTAGTTCACGACCGACTTGGCGTATTCAACCAGCGCCAGCAGCTCGCTGTTGCGCGCGATGTTCAAGTCGCGCTGTGCCTGCAGCACGAAGAAGCTGCTGGTCAACCCGGCCTGGAACCGCTTCTCTTCGGCCTCGAGACGCTTCTCGGCGAGCGCGCGCGAGGCGCGGGTCGCGTCAACACGCTTGGCGTTGGTCTGGACGTTGCGCGCCGCATCGCGAACCTGCGTCGCGACATCAAGTTCGATCGCCTCGACGGTGCGCTGGTTCTGCGACTGCTGCAGCCGCGCCCGCGCGAGGTTGGCCTCGTTGTTGGAACGGCCGATGGGATAGTTCATGTCGAGCGAAAACGTCCAACCGGGGAAGTCACCGCCAAACAGCACGCCCAGCGTGTTCCAGTAGCTGCGCTCGAGGGTGCCGGTGATCGGTCCCGGCTGAAGGCCGTTCGACGGCCCGCGCAGCAGACCGACGCCACCGATCGCCTGCGCGTTGTAGTTGACCGAGGCGTTCAGGTCGGGCAGCGACTGGTTGTCGAAGTAGCGGATGTTGACGTCGTTGGCTTCGAGGTTCTTCCTCGCCGCCACCAGATCCGTGCGCTGGCTCAACGCATTGGCGACCGCGGCGTCGACGTCGACGACGGTTGGCTGGAAGGTCACGGTCTCGACCGGCTCGATCCGCGCGGTCCAGAAGTCCGGCGCCTTCGGGTTGAACACCAGGGCACGAACCACATCGCGCTGCCGCTCGATCGCGGCCTCGGCAAGAATCACCGACTCCTCGCGCGTGGCCACTTCGGCTTCCGCCTGCACGATGTCGAGCGGCGCCATGGTGCCGATCTCGACGCGCGCACGGTTGTCCTTCAACGACTGCTGTGCCAGTTCCAGCGACTGCCGCTGCACGCCCAGGTTGCCGATCGCATACATCAAGTCGTAAAACGCGTTGCGGACGCTGCGCACGGTGTTATTGATCGACTGCTGCAGCTGCGTATCCGCGATCTCGCGATTCTTCTGGCTGACGAGAAGCTGCTGGCGGGTGCCGTCGATCTTGAAGTTGCGCAGCAGCGGCTGCGTGTAGCTGGCCGCAAGGTTCGCGGTCAGCTGCGGATCGAAGCTGGTGAAGATGTTGTTGGTGGTGGTGCGGCCATTGCTCCACTGCACGTTGTAGGAACCGCCATACCAAGGCGTCAACTGGTTCAACCCGAGATCGAAGTTCGAACGGCCGGTGGTCAGCTGGCTGGTGTTACCCGACAACAGGCTCGAGGGTGGCTGCGTCTGATCGACGAGGTTGAACGAGCTCGTGAAGTTCGGCGTGTAGTTCGCCCGGAACGCTGCGTAGTCGAGATCCCTGAGCTGCGGGTTGATGCGCTGGACCTGCAGGTCGAGGTTCTGCTCCAGCGCCATCGCCACGGCATCATCGATGCTCATCCGCCGCACCGTGGTATCGGCCTGCGAAGCCGGCGGCACGGTGGGTTTTGTCTGTGCGTGAACAGCGGCAGGCCCAAAAACGGACACCGCCGACGCGACCAAACCGGCCATAAACGCGGTTCGGGCGCAAAAATGCTTGTCAAAACGCATCACACTGCTACTCCATTCCATTCGAAGGAAATCGAGGATCTGAGAACCGGGGCAACAGCAAAAGCGGTGCCGCGCGGGCCTGACCTCAGCCCTCCATCATAGACGTGATGACGGCGAAGACGGTTCAGGGAGGTCCAACCACTCGGCCCGATATACTTGCCGTTCGATGACTCAAGCAGATGTTTTGACGATGTTCCGGCAGTCTGGAGCGTTGCTGGAAGGCCACTTTCGACTGTCTTCGGGGCTGCACAGTCCCGGTTACCTCCAGTGCGCGCTGGTGTTGCAACACCCGAAACATGCCGAGGCGCTCGGTGCAGCGCTGGGCAACCTGGTTCGACCGCTCGGCGCGATCACCGTGCTGTCACCCGCGCTCGGCGGCATCGTGATCGGCCAGGAAGTAGGCCGCGCGCTTGGCGTGCGGGCGATCTTCGCTGAGCGGCAGGACGGCACTTTGACGCTGCGGCGCGGCTTCGCGCTCGAGCCGGGCGAAAAAGTCCTCGTCGTCGAAGACGTCGTGACCACCGGCGGCTCGACGCGAGAGACGATGGACGTCGCCCGCGCGGCGGGTGCCGTGGTGGTCGGCGCATGCGCCGTTGTCGATCGCAGCGGCGGCAAGCAAGGACTCGACGTGCCGTTCCACGCGCTGCTCCCGATGGATGTGAAGACCTACGAGCAGCAGGCCTGCCCGCTGTGCGCGCAGGGCATGCCGGTGGTCAAGCCGGGCTCACGAGCCGCGGCGCGCTGACGGCTTGAGGGCTAAGGGTTTGAGGGTCTGAGAAGAACGTGCGTCGCACCCTCAAACTGACGATCGCCTACGACGGATCAGCCTACGCGGGCTGGCAGCGGCAGGTGAACGCGATCACGATTCAGCAGGTGCTCGAAGACGAGATCGCCGCGATCGTCGGTGCGCACAATCCGCTGAACGCTGCCGGCCGCACCGATGCCGGCGTGCACGCGGCGGCGCAGGTCGCCAGCATCACGATCGACCATGCCATTCCGGTCGAGGACTTAAAACGCGCGCTCAATGCGCGCCTCAAGAGCGGCGACATCCGCATTCGCCACATCGAAGACACGTTCGATCGCTTCGACGCGCGGATCTACGCCAGGGCCAAGACCTACCGCTACTCGATCTGGAACGGCGAGCACCCAAGCCCGTTCTTCCGCCACGTGGTATGGCACGTTCCGGCGCGCCTCGATGTTGATCGCATGGTGGAGGCGACGAAGACCTTGGTTGGCGAGCGCGACTTCGCGGCGTTCCAGGGCCGCAGCAGCGACGTGTTGACGACCGTGCGAACCGTGGTGTCGGCCGAGTTCGCCGAGATGAACGTGCATGCCGATCAGCCGATCGCGCTCTCGCCGCTCGAGCCGGACATGCCGGATGGCGAGGGGCGTTTGCTCCGTTTGGAAATCACCGGCACTGGATTTCTTCGGCACATGGTGCGAATTATTGTCGGCACCCTGGTCGACATCGGCCGCGGCCAGATGGAAGTCGACATGATGGCGGCGATTATCGAATCGCGCGATCGTCGCCGAGCGGGCCAGACCGCTCCGGCACAAGGTCTGATGTTGTGGAAAGTGACCTATTAGGCTTCAGCCACAAGTTCAGCAGCCAGACCAGACCCGCCGCGGCGACGATCACCATCAGCAACCGCATCAACGCCGCGATGTCGGCGAGCGTGAACTCGGGCATCCGGTAGTCGAGCAGGACGTTGCCGCGTTCGGCGGCCCAGTGCCATGCGGTGTGCGCGACGAGGGCCGACATCAGGATCGTGCCCATGCGCTCGGCGACCACATACCTGAAGATCAGCGCC
>DASVFC010000726.1:0-3911 GCA_036380235.1 Vicinamibacterales bacterium | reverse complement strand
CTGATGGCTTCAACGTTACGTATACTCGCGCTTTCATCTACACTCCCGGATTACGCACTGAAGACCCGCTTGAACACCGTATCCACGTTGCGAAGCTGTTCTTTCAAATCGAAAGCTTTCTCGATTTCAGCCGCGGGCAGCACCGTCGCAATGTCGCCGTCGGCAAGCAGCAGCGCCTTGAAGTCGCGCTGCTCGTGAAACGAGCGCATCGCGTTGCGCTGCACCCACTCGTAGGCCTGCTCGCGCGAGATGCCGCGGCGGGCCAGTTCCAGCAGCACCTGGCCGGAGAACACCACGCCTCGAGATCGATTCAGATTCTCGAGCATGCGATCGGGATACACGACCATGCCGGAGACGATGCGCGTGAAGCGGCGCAGCATGTGATCGAGCGCAATGAAGCTGTCGGGCAGGATGACCCGCTCGACCGACGAATGCGAGATGTCTCGCTCGTGCCACAACGCGACGTTTTCCATCGCCGCCATCGCGTTGGCGCGGATCAGTCGTGCCAGGCCGACAATCTGCTCGCAGCCGATCGGGTTGCGCTTGTGCGGCATCGCCGACGAGCCCTTCTGGCCTTTGCCAAATGGCTCTTCGACCTCACCAATCTCGGTCTTCTGCAGTCCGCGGATTTCGAGCGCGAACTTCTCGAGCGAGGCGGCGGTGATGGCCAGCGCCGCGAGGAGCTCCGCGTGGCGGTCGCGCTGAATGACCTGCGACGAAATTGGCGCCGGCTCGAGGCCGAGCCGCGCGCAGACGTCCGCCTCAATCGACGGATCGAGGTGCGCGAAGGTGCCGACCGCCCCTGAAATCTTGCCGACCCGCACCGTTTCACGCGCCCGCTTGACGCGCTCGATGTTGCGGCGAAGCTCGGCGTACCACAATGCCAGCTTCAAGCCGAACGTCATCACCTCGGCATGCACCCCATGCGTGCGGCCGATCATCGGCGTCTGCTTGTGCTCGAACGCGCGCGTCTTGATCGCCTCGCCGAGCGTGACCATGTTCGAGAGGATAAGGTCGCAAGCCTCGACCATCTGCAGCGCCTGGGCGGTATCGACGACGTCCGACGAGGTCAGGCCGAAGTGCAGCCAGCGGGCAGAGGGCCCGACGATCTCGGCCACCGAGGTGGTGAACGCAATCACGTCGTGCTGCGTGGTCTTCTCGATTTCGTCGATGCGCGCGATGTTGAACGCGCCCTTCTGCTTCAGGTCGCGCGCCGCTTCGGCCGGCACGATGCCGGCGGCCGCCATCGCTTCTGCCGCGGCCACTTCCACCTGGAGCCACGTCTCATAACGACGCTGCTCGCTCCAGATGCGACCCATCTCAGGGTTCGTGTAGCGCGGAATCACAGGGCGAGCTGTTCCTTCGTCACCCGGAGCCCGTTGACGTTGCCAAGCACCGTAACCGCGAGCGAGCCGTTGGTGAAGAACCGATCGGCCAGGCGCAAGACATCTTCGGCCGTGACTTTCTCGATCGCCGCCAGCATCTCGTCGAGGCCGAACGTGTGGTCGCGGTACATCTCCTGCCGCGCCAGGTGCGACATCCGGCTCGAGGTGCTTTCCAGACCCAGCATCAACGACCCCTTGAGATGATCCTTGGCGCGCCGGAGCTCGACGGGATCGAGACCACCGGCCTTCATCTGCCTGATCTCGGCGACGACGACGTCGATCAACTCGGCGACCGCGTCGTTGGCGCAGCCGGCGTAGATGCTGAGCGCCCCGGCATCCTGATACGCCGAAAGGCCCGAAAACACCGAGTAGGCGAGGCCGCGCTTTTCGCGCACGTTCTGGAAGAGGCGCGAGCTCATTGAACCACCGAGCGTGGTGTTGAGCGCGTAGCCGGCATAGCGCTCGGGGTGATGCTGCGGCAGCGCCTCGGTGCCGAAGACCACGTGACTCTGCTCGAGGTCTTTCTTCCGCACCTCGATTACCGTCTCGACGCGCGGCGCGGTCTGCTCCGCTTCGGGTCCCTTGTGCGGCGCGTTCTTCAGCGCCTTCTCGAGCAAATCCTGCACCCGCCAGTGTTCGAGATTCCCCACCGCGACGACGACGAAGTTCGACGCGACGTAAGTCTTGGCGAAGTAATCCTGCAGTGTCGCGCGATCGAGCGCGTTCACGCTTTGCGGCGTGCCAAGAATCGGCCGCCCGAGCGGGTGGTTGCTCCAGAAATTCTCGGCGAAGATCTCGTGAACCAGATCGTCAGGTGTGTCCTCGACCATCTTGATCTCTTCGAGGATGACTTTCTTTTCACGCTCGATGTCGTCTGCCGCGAACAACGGGTTGCAGATCAGGTCGGCGAGGATCTCCACCGCGAGCGGCAGGTGTTCGTCTAGTACCTTGAGGTAGTAACCGGCGTATTCCTTGGAGGTGAAGGCATCGATCTGGCCGCCGATCGAGTCCACTTGCTGGGCAATCGCTTCCGCCGATCGCGTCGGCGTGCCCTTGAACAGCATGTGCTCGACGAAGTGGGCGATGCCGGTATGTTCAGCGGGCTCGTGGCGGGAACCACGCGTCAGCCAGATGCCGACGGCGACCGAGCGCACATGCGGCATCCGCTCGGTGGCAAGGCGGACACCGTTGGCCAGCACGGTGCGACGGATGTTCGATTCAGTCACGTGGGGACTGCCGTACTTAACTGGTTACGGCAGAGAGAATTACCCGACGATCATATCAGAAGAGCCGATCTGCCGCTGCTTTGCACATTACGGGTTGGAGGGAGTTTTTTCATGTCTACCGCAACCCATGTGCGCCAGCACAACAGCATCCTCGCCGCTGCCGAAAAACGCGCGTTGATCTGGATGGCCCGGCGACTGCCGCGCTGGATCAACTCGGATCATCTATCGGCCCTGGGTCTGCTGTCGATGGCCGGTGCCGGCCTGTCGTTCTGGCTGGCCGCGGCCAACCCCGCCGTCGGTGCATCGCTGGTGGTCATCTGCCTGCTGCTGAACTGGTTCGGCGACAGCCTCGACGGTACGGTGGCGCGGGTGCGCGATCAGCAACGGCCGCGCTACGGGTATTACGTCGACCACGTGATCGATCTCGCCGGCACCGCCATGCTGTTTGCTGGTGTCGCGGCGTCGGGATACATGTCGCCCGCAGTCGCCGTGCTCGTGGTGGCTGCCTATTACCTCGTCTCCGCTGAGACGTTTCTCGCCACACACTCGAGAGGCATCTTCAAGATGGCATTCCTCGGCGTCGGTCCAACCGAGCTGCGCGTGCTGCTTGCCGCCGGCGCGATCGCGGTAATTGATTCAGCCGTCGTGGCACCGTTCGGCATCGCGCCCGTAAAGCTGTGGGACCTCGGCGGCATGATCGGCGCGACGGGGATGATTGGCGCCTTTGTCGCGGCGTCCTGGAACAACGGCAGGGCGCTGTATGCGGAGGAAACCCGATGGTGAGGGTGGGGCGTAGCGTGAGGGGGATGGGTTACTTGAGGGGGGCGGGGCTCTTGAGGGGGGCGGCTCACTCGAGGGGGCGGTGGGGCCGATTTTTGCTAAGTGGATTGGTCGGCTTCCTGTTTCAGGTGGCCGCGTTGTGGCTGCTCGTTTCACTGACGACGATGCATTACGCGGTGGCGACGGTGCTGGCGGTTGAGATCGCGATCGTTATCAACTTCATCCTGCACGAGCGCTGGACCTGGGCGGATCGGTTCGGGCCCGGAGGTGCGTTCGGCAGGTTGATTCAGTTCAACGCGCTCACCGGCCTCACGTCGATTGTGGGCGGTGTCGTCCTCACGGCGTTGTTCGTCGAGAACTTCGGCATGCATGCAGTCCCGGCGAATGTCCTGAGCGTCGTATTATTGGGCATCGTGAATTTCGTCGGCGCAGATACGCTCGTGTTTCGGTCGGCGATTGTGTTGTTGTGCGTCGGCGCGGCCGGGCCGCGGCACGCCACGGCCGACACGCTCGAGGCGCA
>DASVFC010000725.1:0-8703 GCA_036380235.1 Vicinamibacterales bacterium | reverse complement strand
GATCGGCGAGCTTCAGGGCGTTCGAACGAATCTCCTCCAGCCGCGCGATGTTCTGCGGCGAGGAAACGATCGCCGCGATCAGCCGCCGGCCTTCGGTCGTCGGCCCGGCATCGACGAGCTCGACCCGATCCGATGCTGCGGCGATGTTCTCGAAATATTTCTGCAGGCTGGGCCAGTCGGCGAGCTCGCGGTCGGCGCCCATACGGTGACCGAAAAACGCGTCGGGCGGTTGAACTGCAGGAGCCTGGGCGGCGGGCGACGCGATCGCGGCGCACGCGATGAGAACGGTCAGGAGTTTCCCGCGCATCGTCGACGATCGTATACCACCGGGAACGGCTGGCCTGCGTCATGCAGCGTCGCGGCGCCCTCGCATCGCTGGCACGGCCGCAGGCCGGCACCGACGCGCTGGAACCAAGATCAATCGAGGCGCAACGCCGTAACCGGATCGACGCGGGTGGCTCGGCGCGCCGGGATGACGCACGCCATCGCCGTGACGAACAACAACACCAACGCGGCGAAGGAGATGGTTGCCGTGTCGCGGGCAGTGACGCCGAACAGCAGCGACTCCAGCAGCGATCCAAGCATCAGCGCACCCGCGACGCCGATCACGATACCGATCAAGCAGGCGCCCATCTCCTGGCGCAGCACCAGGGCGAGCACGCTCGAGGGCCTGGCGCCGAGCGCCATGCGGATCCCGAGCTCGTGCGTGCGCTGCGCGACCGAATACGCAGTGACACCAAAGACGCCGATCGCCGCCATCAGCAACGCCAACGCCGCGAATCCCATCATCAGCACCATCGTCAAACGTTCGTTGCCGACGCCGGCGTCGATCACTTGGTTCATTGTCTGGACGTTGAAGAGCGGGATGTTGCGATCGATGTCGTGAACGGCGGCTTCGATGGCGCGGCCAAGCGACGCCGGCTCGACGTTGGCGCGAACAACGAATGCGCCGCCGCCTTGCGGCAGTTGCCTCACCGGCATGTAGGCCTGCAACGTCGGATCGCCCTGGAGCCCGTTGACGCGGACGTCATTGACCACGCCGACGATCTGGCGCCACGGCGTCTTGTCTTCCGGCCATCCTTGCTTGATGCGGGCGCCGATTGGATCGTTGTTGCCGAAGAACCGCTTCGCAAACGTCTCGTTGACGACGATCACGGATGGGCCGCCGCTGATATCAGTCGGTTCGAACAGGCGGCCGCGCAACAGGCGAATGCCCATGGTCTCGAAGTAGCCCGGCGTGACCGGCGTCCACGCCGAGCCTGGCAGCTGGCTGCGTTCCGGAACTGGCTGCCCTTCGACGATGAAGATCGAATTCCACTGGGAGCCGGCCACCGGGATCGAGAACGTATACGCAGCGTTGGCGACGCCGGGAATGGCCTGCAGCCGCTCGACAACTTGTTCGTAGAACGCGGCACGCTTCGGGGCATCGTAGCGTTGCGGCAGCGTGAACTGCGCCGCAATGATCTGCTCGTGGTCGAAACCGACGTCGATCCTGGTGAGGTTGTTCATCGTCCGTAACATCAGGCCGGCGCCGGTGACGAGCACGAGAGCCATGGCGACCTCGGCCAGCATCAAAGCGCGACGCGTGCCGGCGCTGGCTTGTGCGCTGCCGGTGACGCGCGTGCTCCGCAACAGCGACAGCGATCGCCCCGTGGCCGCGTGGATGGCCGGCATCAAACCAAACAGGATGCCGGTGGCGATCGACGCCGCCGCTGTGACCGTGAGTACGCGCCAATCGATGGCGACGGTGTGAATGCGCGGCTGGTTAGGCGGCAGCAACGCCAGCAGTGCTTCAAAGCCGCCGTAGGCGAGCGCGACCCCAAACGTGCCGCCGATCACCGCGAGCAACACGCTTTCGGTCAGCATCTGGCGGGCGATGCGAAAACCGGCGGCGCCAAGTGAGCGGCGCACGGCCATTTCCTGGGCGCGCGCCGCGGCGCGCGACAGCATCAGGTTGGCGAGGTTGACGCAGGCGATCAGCAGCATCGCGAGGACTGCGCCGAGCAGCACGTACAGCATCGGCCGCGCATCAGCGACGAGCGTTTCAAACAAGGGCCGCAGCGCCGCGCCGTTGCCGCTGTTGGTGGCGGGGTATTCCTGCTCGAGCTGTTTCGCCAACGACACCACTTCGGCCCGCGCGGCTTCCACGGTGACGCCCGCTTTCAATCGGCCGATTGCCGCGAAACCGAAATGATTGCCGCGGCCGCGATACATGTTCTCGAACGGCGGTCGGATGTAGGTGCCGACGGTGAGAAAAATATCCTCCTGGCGCGCGATGGTGAAGTCACGCGGCAGTACCCCGATCACTGTGACCGGTGCTTCGTCGAGCATGATGCGCTTGCCGACCGCGTCGGCAGCGCCGCCGAGCTCGCGCTGCCAGAACGCGTGGTTGACGATGGCGGTCTGTTCGGCGCCGGGGCGATCGTCGGCGGGCGTGAAATCGCGGCCGATGATCGGCGCGACGCCGAGCGCGGTCAACAGATTCCACGTCACGTGCCGGACGTTGAGGCGGCGCGGCTGATCGACGCCGGTCAGGTTCGCGGTGAGGCCGCGCCACGCCGCCAGCGTTTCGAACGACGTCTGACGGTTCTGCCAATCTTCGAAATTCGGCCAGGCCAGGCTCATCTCCGTGCCGTCGGGCGACAGTTCGCGCGCCAACATCACGCGATCGGCGTCGCGAATCGGCAGTGGCCGCAACAGGATGCCGTCAACGAGCGAATACACGATCGTCGTTGCCGCGATACCGAGGGCGAGCGTGGCGATCGACACCGCCGCGAATCCCGGGGCACGCCACAGCGCCCGCAGCGCGTAACGGATGTCCTGGATGAAGCCGGTCATGAATCCTCCGGACCCGGCGCCTGCCGCCGGTCGTGTGGTTTGCGGCCGCTCGATGCGGCCGACGCTGCGCGCGAAGGCGTGCCAGTCCGGCACCTCCGCGAGCGCGCGCGTCATGGCGCGATCGTCGGGTTCGCCTTCCGATTTCGCGCGCTCGAACGTCGCCTCGAGCTGGATCGCGAGCTCCTCGACGATCTCGCTCTCCCGTTCGGCCGAGACGTGCAGCGGCGGCAGGTGGCGGCGGACGTAGCGGCGGAAGTCCATCAGGCGTGACGGATTTTCGTGACCTGATCGAGCGCGTCGACGAACTCGCGCCAGACGCGGCGTCGGGCGCCGAGCACCTTGCGGCCGGCGGCGGTGAGGCGATAGAAGCGGCGGCGGCGCTCGCCGGCCTTCTCCACCCAGCGGCCGGCCACCCAGCCCTGTTTTTCCAGCTTGTAGAGCAGCGGATACAGCGTTGCCGCTTTGAAGCTCAGCTTGCCGCCGGAGCGCGACTCGATGATCTGCGCCAGTTCATACCCGTGCCGGTCCGGGCCGTCGAGGATCGACAGCACCAGGAACTCGGCGCTGCCCTTCTGCAGCGACTTCGTCGAGATCTCTGCCATATAGGTATGAAACATACATATATGACGGAGACCGGTCAAGAAACGTTGGCGCGATTGCCGGCCGGAAAATGCCGGGGCAAAAAAGGGGGCGGCTGTGACGCCGCCCCGAGCAGGGACGTTGAGGAAGGTTGGTGCTACTGCTTCGGCTTGACTGAGACTTCTTTACGCTCGACTGGCTTGGCTGCTTGGGTGTTCGGATTCGGGTTTCTGGAGTCCAGGCGCGCGTACAACGCAGCCAGGCCCGCTTGCTCCGGATCGTAAACTCCCCATTCATCCTTGGCCGGACGCGCAGGTGACCGATTGATCGTTGATGCCATATGTAGAGGACTCCTAGGGGCTGCGCCTCGCCAGAGCAAGTGATGTGCCGTGTCCGACCGCAGCGGCCTGCGTCGTCAAACCGGCGGAAATGCTGCGATTTGGCGTGTCGCGTCGGTCGCGCCGCGCCGTCGACGGGCCCGCGGCGCTACCGATCACGTGCGCGCACTTACATTTGTGCAACCGCCAACAGCGGGGTTTCCCGCGATATTCGGGAATCTCCCTGCGATGTGCGTCTGCGTGCTTTGGCACAGCGGTTGCGACACGCGCACGCATGATCGTGAGTTACCTTGGCACGAAGGGTGGCACCGGCACGACGACCCTGGCGGTAAATGGCGCCGCCGACATTCGACGCATCACCGGTCGATCGACGATAGTCGTTGATCTCAAGAACGGGCCTGGTGACGTCGCTCTCTTTCTCGGCCTGCGTCCGCGTTATTCGCTGTTGACGGCGCTCGATCACCTGGCCTGGATTGATCCGTCGACCCTGCGCCGCTTTGTCGTCGAACACAGTTGCGGGCTGCACGTGCTGGCGGCCGGCGGCGAGTTCGTGCGCCCGTCGGCCCGCGACGCCGATCACGTTGAACAACTGCTGCGGGCGCTCAACAACGTCTACGACTTCGTGATCGTCGACGCCGGCTGCACCCTGATCCCGCCGGCGACCACCGCGCTGCAGCTGTCAGAGGCCATCCTGCTGGTGGCCAATCCCGACGTGCCGTGCCTCCGCAACCTGCAGCGGATCGTCGATGCGGTGAAGGCGGCGGGCGTCCCCTCGGAACGAATGAAGATCGTGCTCAATCGCGCGTCGGAGTTCGGCGAGTTGTCAACGGCGCAGATCGAGCACGTGATCGGCTTCCCGATCGCACACAATATCGTCAGCGACTACCGCACCGTGGCGTCGGCGGTGAATTCCGGCGTGCCGGTATCGGCGCTGCGCGTCAGCGACCTGAACCGGCAGCTCGAGGGCATCGCGCGCGCGGTGGCCGGTGTGCCCGAGCGGCCGTCACGGCGCTACGTGCTTCAGAACTACGAGCGTGGCGCCGAGGTGTGATTCCGGCGCGTCCCAGTAGCGCTCGACGAGAGCGTGCTCGCGCAGCAGCCGCTGCACGGCGGCGCGCTGCACACCCTTGCCACGCCCGTGAATCAGCCGCACCTCACGAAACCCCGCGTCGTGCGCGGCGACGAGATAGTCGTCCACCACCGCCACCACGTCGCGCGGCGCAAAACTGTGCAGATCGATCGACCTTTCGATCGGAATGATGACGGGATCGTCTTCCATCGTAACTGTCGACTGCCAACTGCAACTGCCAACTGCCACTGCCAACTGCCGACTGAAAACTCTTAACTGCCGACTGTTGACTGCTGACTGTATTCCGCTGTGACCTTCGTCGTAATCCCCCCGCGGGCGGTGAAGTCGCCGATCACGGTCATGCGCCGCGGGGCACAGGCCTGCACCAGGTCGTCAAGAATCTGGTTGGTGACCGATTCGTAGAAAATCCCCTTGTTACGGAACTCGAGCAGATAGTATTTGAGTGACTTGAGCTCGATGCAGCGCGCATCGGGCACGTAGCGGATGCGGATGACGCCGAAGTCGGGGAGGCCCGTCTTCGGACACATCGACGTGAATTCGGGACAGTCGATCGCGATCTCGAACTCGCGTTCGGGCCGCGGGTTCGGAAACGTCTCGATCGTCGTCGGTGTGGACATGCATCGAGTGTACGGCAAAACTAGGACGGACCAGGCGAGCGCGTTTGACAGCCCCCTAGGGCGGGGTTAGCATACGGGCCGCTTAACTCACCATTGGGGGACACGATGGACGAAGCCCGGAAGATGGGCAAGTCGGAGCTCTTCTCGCACTTCGCGGAACGGTTTGACATCAAGCGAACGCAGTCGCGCGAGTTCTTCGACGAGCTGGCGATGCTGTGCGAGAAGGAACTGAAGCGCACGGGAGAGTTCGTCATCCCCGGCCTGGTCAAGCTGGTGCGCAAGGAAACCAAGGCGCGCACCGGGCGTAATCCGGCCACGGGTCAGCCGATTCCGATCGCGGCCAAGACCGTGGTCAAGGCCCGCATCCAGAAGCAGCTGAAAGACGCCGTGCTGCCGAAGAAAGCCGCGACCGCGTAGTTACTTCTTGATCTTGCGGGCGAGCTCGCGGATGTCGAGCCGCTCGATCTTGAACTTGAGCGTGCTCAGCGGCACGCCGAGATAGCGCGCGGTCTGCGTCACGTTCCAGGCGTTGCGCTCGAGCGCGCGCACCAGGAAGTTCCGTTCGAACGTCATCAGCGCCCGATCCAGCAGGCTGGTGTCGGACTTTGCCCGGTCGAGTTCCACCACGTGAAATTCGAACGGCAGATCCTCGTCGGTGATGTACTCGTGATCGACCACCGCGACGAGGCGCTCGATCAGGTTCTCCAGCTCGCGGATGTTGCCCGGCCACCAGTAATGCGACAGCATGCGCAGCGTCGACTCGGCGATGCCGCGCACTTCCTTGTGAAAGCGCGCGCTGTACCGCTTGATGAAGAAGTCGACCAGCACCGGCACGTCTTCGATGCGTTCGCGCAGCGGCGGCAGGCGCACCGGGATGACGTTGATGCGGTAATACAGATCCTCGCGGAAGCTGCCTTCCTTGACCGCCCGCTCGAGGTCCACGTTGGTGGCGGCTATCAGCCGGAACTGCGTGCGAATTGGCCGCGAGCCGCCAACGCGCTCGACCTCGCCCTCCTGGATCGCGCGTAGCAACTTGGCCTGCAGATCGGGCTTGAGATCGCCAATCTCGTCGAGGAACAGCGTGCCGCCGTTGGCGAGCTCGAACTTGCCGATGCGTTGCTGCAGCGCACCGGTGAAGGCGCCCTTCTCGTGGCCGAACAGCGTGCTCTCGACCAGCTCGCGAGGGATCGCCGCCACGTTGACGGCGATGAACGCCGCATCCGGATTCGCCGACTCGCGATGCAGCAGCCGCGCCAGCAGCTCCTTGCCGGTGCCGCTCTCCCCGAGGATCAGCACAGTGGCGGACAACTTTGCCACCTTGTGCACCGTCTCGAGGACATCTTTCAACGCGGTGCTCGGCCCGGTGATGAAGTCGCGTGCCGTCGCGTCGCCGGCCGCGTCCTGCAGCGTCAGCACATGGCGGTTGAGATCCTGCCGCTCGCCGGCATGACGCACCAGCGCCCGGAACACGTCGGGATCGGCGTCTTTGGTGAGGAAGTGGTACGCGCCGAGTTTGATTGCACTGACCGCGCCGTCAACGTCGGGCTCGGTCGAGGTCATGATGATCTCGGCGAGCGGGAAATTCTCCCGGACGATCTGCAGCAGCTCGAGGCCGCCCAGGCCCGGCAGCCCCACGTCGGCCACCAGGACGTCGACGTCTTCGCGATCCATCAACGCCAACCCGGCTTCGGCAGACGACGCACGAATGACGCGGTAATCGCGCCGCAGGATCTGCGACAGCCGATCGCGGGCCTCGTCCTGCGGATCGACGATCAAGACGGTCTTGCGGCGCACCGACATGGTTGGGGGAGTATAGTCACTTCAATGGCGCTTTGGCTCCTCGCGCTATCGGCACTGCTGACGGCGCTGATCGCGCTCGCCTACGCGCGCCGGATGGCTCGCCGGCTCACCATTCTCGAAGAACAGTACTGGGCGCTCAAGTTCGAGCACGGCGAGCTAAAAGCGAAGGTCGATCCGCCCGCGCCGCCGGCAGCGCGGCCGCAGCAGACTTTCGTCCCCCTGGCGGGCTTGGCGAGGGGCGGCGGCGCCGGCTCTCCTACGCAAAAGTGAAGTTGGGTTAGAGTGAGAGATTGTGGCTAACGAGTACGACGTCGTAGTGATTGGCGCGGGGACGGGCGGGTATGTGGCCGCCATTCGCGCCGCGCAATTGGGCCTCAAGGTCGCGGTGGTCGAGAAGCAGAAGGCGCTTGGCGGTACCTGCTTAATCTGGGGCTGCATTCCCACCAAGGCATTGCTCGAGCACGCGCATGCGCTCAAGATCGCGCAGGCCGCGAAGGAATGGGGCCTGAGCGGCATCGACGGCGCCGCCGTCGGCATCGACATGCCGGCCGTGCACGCGCGAAAGGACAAGATGATCGCCGGCCTCACCGGCGGCATCGAGATGCTGTTCAAGAAGAACAAGATCGACTGGATCAAGGGCACCGCGCGCTTGACGGGTGGTCTCGGCGTCGAAGTCACGCTGCACGATGCTTCGACCGGCGGCGGCAAGCAGGCGCTCGTCGCGAAGAAAGAGATCATCGTCGCCACCGGCTCGGCGCCGCGCAGCGTGCCCGGCATCGAGGTCGATCGCAAGAACATCATTTTCAGCGACGAGGCGATTCACCTGCCGGCGGTGCCGAAGTCGATCGGCATCATGGGCAGCGGCGCCGTCGGCGTCGAGTTTGCGTCGATCTTCAAGAGCTACGGCAGCGAAGTGACGGTGATTGAACTGCTGCCGCGCCTGGTGCCCGGCGAAGACGAAGCGGTGTCGGCGGAGCTCGAGCGCACCTTCAAGAAGAAGGGCATCAAGGTCCTCACCGGCTCGAAGGTCACGTCGGCGAAAGCGAACAGCAAGGGCGTGGACATCGAAGTGCAAGCCGCAGACCCTTCGACCAGCTCAGCGCAGGGCAGCAAGTCGCAAAAACTGAATTTCGAATTGCTGCTGGTCGCCACCGGACGTGGTCCCGTGACGGAAGGCCTCGACGCCGAAAAGCTCGGCATCAAGATGGATCGCGGCTACATCGTCGTCGATCAGATGTTCAAGACCAGCGTGCCCGGCATCTCCGCGATCGGCGACGTGATCACCATGGGCGGCCCCCACTACCAGCTCGCGCATGTGTCGTCGATGGAAGGCGTCGTGCTCGCCGAGCGTATCGCCGGCCACGCCGTTCAGCCGATCAATTACGATCACGTGCCGCGCTGCACCTATACCGAACCCGAAATCGGCAGCGTCGGCTTGACG